>NZ_JBELOK010000011.1:0-104733 GCF_040276085.1 Castellaniella sp. FW104-7C03 | reverse complement strand
CGTTCTGCCTCAAACCGCCCCCTGAACCGGACATTTCTACTTGGGAGAAAACCGGACATTTCTATTTAGCGTTGACAGGGGTTGCCGCCGGTTGGGGGGAGGGGCGTTACAGGCCGCCTGAGTCAGCTGATGGGAGATTCCTGGGATAGGCGTATGCCGCCACCGGGAATGCACTGTATCAAGCGGGTGCGAAACCGGCCTTGAAATTGCGCGCGATCCTCGGGGGGAATCAGCGTATCCAGGGACACGATGCGGTCAGCCCGGTAGCGTTGTGTGCTGCCCAGTGCTTCTTCGAGGGCGTTGGCCTGGCGGGTGGCGGTGTCGGTGTCGTAATCCAGCAGGATCAGTGCGTGCACCAGCCCGATATGTTGCTCTGGTGGCGTCGTGCCGATGACAGGCGCGCCACTGGCTGGGCTCTGGCGGCGCCACCACTGCGCGGTACCCGCTATTTTCTTTGCCGGGTTACCCACGGCCAGGTTAAAACGGCCGTCACAAAACGAGCCTTCTACCGCCTGCGCACGGGCTTCGATGCCAAAAAACAGCAAGGCACTGGCAATGATGCTGCACAATTGCTGGTAAAAATCTTCCGAGTGATCCAGGGGGCGGCCGGAAAATAATCGGGCCAGGCTCAGGTTCAGGATACCCGCTCCTTGCGGGACGACACCACCGCCCGATTGGCGGACATAGACGGGCCATCCCTGCGCGTCCATGGCTTGTTGCGCCTGGGCAAAGCCGGGTTTTGCCGCATAAGTGCGGGGCACTACCAAGCACTGTGGCGCGCTCCAGAGACAGGCCACGGGGTGCTGTGCAGCTGCTTGCAGCAGGTGTTCGTCGGCCAGCGGCCCGCCGTGCGGGCAGGCACCCAGATCCATCAGCCGATAGGATTGCATGTCAGGTGAGGGCATCAGCACAGGCTGCCGGCAAAAAAGAGGGTTGCTGCAAAAATAGACAGCGCACACCGGAGAACATCAGGCGTGCAACTGGGTGGCCACGAAGGTCTCGTCATCCATGAACAAATAGCGCACGGCGTCAATCAACCCCAGGACGACAGCCAGCGGGATGAAAATCCAGGTAATAAACAGAAAGCCGATCCCCCAGCCTACTTGCCCGAGAAAAAATCGGTGGGCCCCCAGCCAGCCCAAAAAGATGGCCAGGAAAATCGCAATGCGCCGTTGCGAGGTGGGGCGCCCGAGCGTGTCGCGATGTGAACGCAGGATCCAGAGGCTTACCGGAATCGTGAGCAGCAGCGCCAGCAGCACCTTGCCCGTATGTGCCCGCAAATAGGTACCAATCGCGGCAAAGAGATCGCCAAAGTTGTGGATCAATAGGCCTGTCAGCCGGGAGATCCAGGCAAAGACTTGGCCAAAGGCTGCTTCGCCAAAGCTGAGGGCCAGCAGAATCACCACAAAAATGGCGATGATCAGGATGATTTTTTTAAACATGAGACCGATAGTGTCCTGAAGAAGGATGGCGGCGGCCACCGGCTATGCTGCCATTCTAAGGGATGCCGACTGCTTAGCGGGCCATGGTCTGGCGGATTGCATGATCCCACTGGGCCAGCCGCTCTTGTGCTTCGTCGCGTGGCATGATTGGGTCAAACTGGCGCTCGATCCGCCATAGGGATTCGAGTTCGTCCAGATTGGCGTACAGGCCCGATTGCAGCCCGGCCAAAAAGGCAGCACCCAGTGCTGTGGTTTCTACCATGGTGGGGCGTTGTACGGGGATCCCCAGGAGATCTGCCTGGAACTGCATCAGCAGGTCGTTGACGCAGGCGCCGCCGTCCACCCTTAGCGCCTGCAAGGTGCCCACACCGGCACGTTGTGCGTCGCGGCTCATGGCATGCAGCAGGGCAGCGCTCTGATAGGCGATGCTTTCCAGTGCCGCCCGGGCAATGTGAGCCATCGTTGTGCCACGCGTCAGGCCTGTGATTGTGCCGCGTGCGTCGGGATCCCACCAGGGGGCGCCCAGCCCGGTAAACGCGGGCACCAGCATGACGCCACCAGAGTCACTGACGCTGCCCGCCATGGCTTCGATGTCGCTGCTGCGGCTAAATGCCCGCAGGCCGTCGCGCAGCCATTGCACGACTGCGCCGCCCACAAATACGCTGCCCTCCAGGGCATAGGCTGCCTGGGAGTCGGGCTGTGCTGCGCTGGTGGTTACCAGGCCATTTTCGGACACCTGAAACTGTGTGCCCGTGTGCATCAACATGAAGCATCCTGTGCCATAGGTGTTTTTAACCATGCCAGGTTTAAAGCAGGCCTGGCCAAATAGCGCGCTTTGCTGGTCGCCCGCCACCCCGCAGATAGGGACTGGATGCTCCAGAATGTCTGTGTCGATCGTGCCGAAAGCAGCCGAAGACGGCAGGATACGCGGCATCATTGCCGCTGGAATCTCCAGGGCATCCAGCAACTCGGTATCCCAGGCATTGCGGTGGATGTCCATCAGCATCGTGCGTGCCGCGTTGCTGACGTCGGTGAGATGGTGCCGGCCGCTGGTAAGCTGCCAGATCAGCCAGCTGTCCACGGTGCCAAACAATAGCTCGCCGGCTTCTGCGCGCTGGCGGGCACCTGGCACATTGTCCAAAATCCACTTCAGTTTGGTGGCAGAAAAATAGGCGTCGATACGCAGGCCTGTGCGCTGCAGGATGGTGGGCTCAAGGCCTTGGCTGCGCAACTGGACACAAGTGGGTTCTGCCCGCCGGTCTTGCCAGACAATGGCGTGGTGAATCGGTTGCCCGGTTTTTTTGTCCCAGACCACCGTGGTTTCGCGTTGATTGGTAATGCCGATGGCGTGAATCTCGCGGGCCGAAATACCCGCCCGGTTTACCGCCTCGCGCAGGGTGTCGCGCTGCGTGTGCCAGATTTCCATGGCATCGTGCTCCACCCATCCCGGCTGGGGATAGTGTTGGGTAAATTCGCGTTGGGCAAGGCCCACGATGCGACCCTTGTGATCGAACACAATGCTGCGGGTACTGGAGGTGCCCTGATCCAGGGCAATCAGGTAAGTCATGCTTGATCCTCGGGTGCAATGACACAGTCGACGTGAGCTTCTTTCAGCAGGGCAGGAAAGGGCTCGGGCGGTGTTGCACCGGTAAACAGACGGTCAATCTGGGACAGATCGCCCAGCCGCACCATGGCCGGACGATTGAACTTGCTGGTGTCACACGCCATCCAGACTTCGTGGGCCGACTGCATGATGGCTTGCGATACTTTAACTTCACGGTAATCGTAGTCGCGCAGGGTGCCGTCGTCTTCGATGCCTGAAATACCCATCAGGGCGATATCCACCCGAAACTGGCGGATGAACTCTACCGTGGCTTCTCCCACGATGGCCAGATCACGCGGCCGCACCGTGCCGCCAGCCAGAAGAACCTCACAGCCAGGCTGGTGCCCCAGGGTGTGCACCACATTGACATTGTTGGTGATGATGCGCAGCCCCGTATGGCCGCTGAGTGCCTGGGCGATCGCCTCAGTGGTGGTGCCGATGTTGATCATCAATGAACAGTCGTTGGGGATTTCGCGTGCAATGGCCTGTGCAATGCGTTGCTTTTCGTTTGCATGCAATTGCGCTCGTTGCCGGTAGGCGATGTTTTCGGTGGTAGAGGCAGGCAAGCGTGCGCCGCCATGAAACCTTACCAATTGGTTGGTTTCTGCCAGCCTTTGCACGTCCCGCCGGACAGTTTGCACTGTTACCTGCAGATGCCGGGCGAGATCTTCCAGGCTGCAGGCGCCATTGAGGTGCAGCTGCTTGAGCAGCCGGATCTGCCGCGGATTAAGACTCATGATGCTCGCCGAAATATGAACAGAACGAATGTACAACGAAAGAAAAAGAACTGATCTCAGGGTTTTTACTAGCGGTATTCGAATAAAAAACGAACAATAATGCTCAAAATAGAAACGTACAGAGAGAGTTTTCATGCAGCTAGAACTGGCTGGGGTGAGCAAGCGGGTGGGTGCAGAAACCTGGTTGTATCCCCTGGATTTCACCTTGCAGGAATCCGCCCTGACCGTGTTGTTGGGGTCTACCCGTGCCGGTAAAACCAGTCTGATGCGCATCATGGCGGGGCTCGATGAACCCTCGTCCGGCCAGGTAAAGGTGGATGGCGTCGACGTCACCCGTGTGCCGGTGCGCCACCGAAATATTGCTATGGTGTATCAGCAGTTCATTAATTACCCCTCCATGACAGTCGCGGGCAATATCGCTTCGCCTATGCGCTTGCGTGGGCAGCACGATACTCAGGCACGTGTCCACGAAATCGCCCGCACGCTGCACATCGAAGAATTCCTTCAGCGCCTGCCGGCCGAGCTCTCTGGTGGCCAGCAGCAGCGGGTGGCTTTGGCCCGAGCCTTGGCCAAAGATGCGCCACTGATGTTGCTCGACGAGCCGCTGGTCAACCTGGATTACAAGTTGCGCGAGGATCTGCGCGAAGAACTCGGGGTGATGTTTACGCAGGGACGCTCTACCGTGGTGTACGCCACCACCGAGCCCGGCGAGGCACTGCTGCTGGGGGGATATACCGCCATTTTGGATGAGGGCGAGATTTTGCAGTACGGCCCCACTATTGATGTCTTCAACCATCCGGTGTCCATTCGGGCCGCCCGCGCCTTCAGTGATCCTCCCATGAACTTCCTGTCTGCACAGACCGAAGCCGGGATTGTCCGGGTGGCGGGCGATACCACCCTGTCAGTTGTGCTCGAGGCGCCAGTGGCACCAGGCCCCGTTACGCTGGGCCTGCGTGCAGCCGATCTATCCTTTCATTCGCAAGGGGCGGATTGCCAGCTGCAAGGCCGGGTGCAACTGGCCGAGATTTCCGGCTCTGCCACCTATGTCCATATTGATACGCCCGTTGGTGCCCTGATTGCCCAGGTGCCGGGGGTCAGTCATTATCATTTGGGTGACACGCTTACCCTGTATTTTTCCAGTCGTCGCGTGTTTTTGTTTGCCCAGGACGGATCCCTGCTGCGCGCACCGGAGGTTAACCATGGCTCGCATTGATCTCGACCTGGCGCACAGTTACCAGAAGGTCGTGCACTCTGATGCCGACTACGCGCTGTTGCCGTTGAATATCTGTTTTGAGGATGGTGGCGCCTATGCTTTGTTGGGCCCTTCGGGTTGCGGTAAAACCACCATGCTCAATATTATTTCCGGCTTGGTCACCGCTTCGCACGGTACGGTTCAGTTTGATGGTGTCGATCGTACCCGGGATACGCCCCAGCAACGCAATATCGCCCAGGTGTTTCAGTTTCCCGTGATCTACGACACCATGACGGTGGGTGAAAACCTCGCGTTTCCTTTGCGCAATCGCAAGGTGCCTGCACAGCAAATCAAGCAACGGGTGGGGCAGATCGCCGAAATGCTCGAACTGTCTGCGTTTCTGGATCAACGTGCCGCCAATCTGGCTGCGGATGCCAAGCAAAAGATTTCTCTGGGACGCGGCCTGGTTCGGCCGGATGTGTCGGCCGTCCTGTTCGACGAGCCCCTCACGGTGATCGATCCCCACCTCAAATGGGAGCTGCGCCGCAAGCTCAAAGAGATTCACCACGAGCTCGGTCTCACCCTCATTTATGTCACCCACGACCAAGTCGAGGCCATGACATTTGCCGACCATGTACTGGTCATGGCTCGCGGCCGTGTCGTTCAGCAGGGTTCGCCGGCTGATCTCTTCGAGCGCCCGCGGCACACGTTTGTGGGGCATTTCATCGGCTCACCCGGCATGAACCTCCTGCCCGTGCAGTGCCGGGCAGACCGCTCTCTGTGGCTTGGTCGGCAGGCTCTCGAGGGGGCTCAGGCCTTGTCCTTGCCAGAAGGACCACTCACGCTGGGTATCCGGCCCGAGTACCTGCAGGTGCACGCACAGCCTGCCGCAGACACCGTGCCTGCCACCGTGCAGTGGGTGCGCCATCTGGGTACCAGCCAGTTGCTCAGCGCTCAAGTTCAGGGCCTCGACATCAAGGCTCATTTGCCTGTAGATGCGCCAGCGCCTGCCGCAGGTGCTGACATTCATGTGACGCTGCTGGACGCGCACACATGCTTCTACCAAAACGAGGAACTCATCCCATGAGTACCATCACAAAACCTGTCAATCAAAAGGCCTGGTGGCTGATTCTGCCTGTGATTGTCTGTGTGTCGTTTTCAGCCATCATCCCCCTGATGACCGTCGTCAATTATTCGGTGCAGGATATCCTGGGCCCCAATCAGGCGGTGTTTGTAGGTACCGAATGGTTCGCCAGCATCATGCGCGACGAAGACCTGCACGCTGCACTCTGGCGCCAGCTGATGTTTTCAGGGGCTGTTCTGGCGATCGAGCTGCCGCTGGGTGTGATGCTGGCCCTGTCCATGCCGGCCAAGGGGTGGCGGGCCTCGGCTGTGCTGGTCATCATCTCTTTGTCGCTGCTCATTCCCTGGAACGTCGTCGGCACCATCTGGCAGATTTTTGGGCGTACCGATATTGGCCTGTTTGGCTGGGCACTGACGCAGCTGGGCATCGACTACAGCTACGTGGGCAACCCGGTGCAGGCCTGGCTGACAGTATTGCTGATGGATGTCTGGCATTGGACACCCCTGGTGGCGCTGCTGGCTTATGCCGGTTTGCAATCCATCCCCGAGGCCTACTATCAGGCAGCCAGTATTGATGGCGCCAGCAAGTGGGCGGTGTTTCGGTATATCCAGCTGCCCAAGCTGCGTGGGGTGCTGATGATTGCCGTGCTGCTGCGCTTTATGGACAGCTTCATGATCTACACCGAGCCTTTTGTCCTGACAGGCGGTGGTCCGGGAAACTCCACTACCTTTTTAAGCCAGTACCTCACGCAAAAAGCAATTGGCCAGTTTGATATGGGGCCGGCCGCGGCGTTCTCGCTGATTTACTTCCTGATTATTCTGCTGTTCTGCTTTGTTCTGTATAACTGGATGCTGCGTGTGGGCACTGGTAATCACGAGGCCCATCATGACTAAACCCGCCTGGTTGCCGCGCAAGCGCACGGTGTTTCTGCTGCTGTATCTGTTGTTTGCCCTGGTTCCTGTCTACTGGATGGTAGTCATGAGCTTCAAAACCAATCAGGGCATCCTGGCCGAGTTCTCGATCTTCCCACGAGAATTCACCTTGGCCAACTACCGCACCATACTCACAGACCCCTCCTGGTATATGGGCTACGTCAATAGTCTGGCCTATGTCCTGCTTAATATGGTGATGGCCATTGCGGTGGCATTGCCTGCCGCGTATGCGTTCTCCCGATACTCGTTCTTGGGCGACAAACACGTGTTCTTTTGGCTGCTCACCAATCGCATGACGCCGCCGGCAGTGTTTCTGCTGCCCTTTTTCCAGCTGTATGCAACGCTGGGCTTGCTGGATACCTATTGGGCGGTTGCGCTGGCGCATCTCTTGTTCAACGTGCCGTTGGCTGTGTGGATCCTGGAGGGCTTCATGAGCGGCATTCCGCGTGAGATCGACGAAACCGCGTATATCGATGGTTACAGCTTTCCACGGTTTTTCATCACGATTTTCCTGCCGCTCATTAAGTCGGGTGTCGGTGTGGCGGCATTTTTCTGCTTCATGTTCAGTTGGGTCGAGCTTTTGCTGGCACGGACACTGACCAGTGTGGATGCCAAGCCGATTGCCGCGATCATGACGCGCACGGTGTCGGCGTCCGGGATGGACTGGGCGACGCTGGCAGCTGCCGGCACGCTCACCATTGTGCCTGGCGCCATCGTGATCTGGTTTGTTCGTCATTACATTGCGAAAGGCTTCGCAATGGGTCGGGTTTAAGAGGGGGTGCAAGATGCTTGACTGGATGGTCTGGACAGTGCCCACCGCCGTGTTTTTTATTTGCGTGGTACTGCTGCTGACGGGCATGACAATTTGGGAGATCAAGTCACCCAATGTATTGCGCAAGGGCTTTTTGCCCATGGCTACCACACGCGGTGATCGTTTGTTCATCGGTTTGCTGGTCGCTGCATACATCAATCTGGGCTTTTTGGGCTTGGGCGAACAATGGGAAAACTGGTTCTCTTTGCAGGCAGAGCCCTCCGTCTGGATCAGTTTTGTCATCTCCATGGTGGTGCTGGTATTCATCATGCGTAAGGGATAAATCAAAAACCACAGGGCGGTCGGGCAGTGTCCCGGCTGCTGCCTGGTGTCTTGCTGTGCCCCGCGGCGACACCGGATCAAAGTATCGGGGCAGACACGATAAAACCTGAGGAGAGCAACATGAGATTTCGCTACACCGCAGTGGCGCTGGCTATGGCCTGCGCCCTGGGCAGCCAGGCCGCATGGGCCGGCATGGCCGAAGCCGAGAAGTGGATCAACACTGAGTTTCAGCCATCGACGCTGAATAAAGACCAGCAAAAAGCAGAGATGCAATGGTTTATCGATGCCGCCGCCAAACTCAAAGCCAAGGGGGTCAACGAGATCAACGTGGTCTCCGAAACCCTGACCACCCACGAATACGAGTCCAAGGTGCTTGCCAAGGCCTTCGAGGAAATCACCGGCATCAAGGTCAACCACGACCTGATCCAGGAAGGGGATGTCGTCGAGAAGCTGCAAACGTCGATGTTGTCCGGCAAATCCATCTACGACGGCTGGATTTCCGACTCCGACCTCATCGGGATGCACTATCGCTATGGCGAAGTGCTGTCACTTACCGACTACATGAAAGGCGCGGGCAAAGAGTTCACCAATCCCGGGCTGGATCTCAAGGATTTCATTGGTACGTCGTTTACCACGGCGCCAGACGGCAATATGTATCAGCTGCCCGACCAGCAGTTTGCCAATCTGTACTGGTTCCGCTACGACCTCTTCAACCGGCCTGACCTGAAAGAAAAGTTCAAGGCCAAATATGGCTACGACCTCGGTGTGCCCATCACCTGGTCGGCATACGAAGACATTGCCAAGTTCTTTACCAACGATGTGAAGACCATTGATGGCAAGCCCATTTATGGTCATATGGATTACGGCAAGAAAGATCCTTCTCTGGGCTGGCGCTTTACAGACGCCTGGCTGTCGATGGCGGGCTCGGCCGACAAAGGCACGCCCAATGGCCTGCCGGTGGATGAGTGGGGGATCCGTGTCGCGGACGATAATTGCACCCCGGTAGGCGCATCTGTGGCGCGTGGTGGGGCCACCAACTCGCCGGCCGCTGTGTATGCACTTACCAAGTACATCGACTGGATGAAAAGCTACGCGCCTAAAGAAGCCATGGGCATGACGTTCTCCGAGTCAGGCCCAGTGCCTGCCCAGGGCGAAATCGCGCAGCAGATCTTCTGGTACACCGCCTTTACAGCCGACATGACCAAAAAAGGCTTGCCGGTTGTCAACGAGGACGGCTCTCCCAAGTGGCGGATGGCACCTGCACCGCATGGTCCTTACTGGAAAGAAGGGATGCAAAACGGCTATCAGGACGTAGGTTCCTGGACGTTCTTCAAGGATCATGATCCCGATAAGGTGGCAGCCGCCTGGTTGTATGCGCAGTTTGTGACGGCCAAAACCACCTCGCTCAAAAAATCCATCCAGGGCCTGACGTTTATTCGCGACAGCGATATCCGTAGTGATTTCTTCACCAAAAACGCCAACCGTTATGGGGGCCTGATCGAGTTCTACCGCAGCCCCGCGCGGGTGGCCTGGACGCCGACGGGTACCAATGT
Source organism: Castellaniella sp. FW104-7C03 (assembly GCF_040276085.1). Taxonomy (NCBI): domain Bacteria; kingdom Pseudomonadati; phylum Pseudomonadota; class Betaproteobacteria; order Burkholderiales; family Alcaligenaceae; genus Castellaniella; species Castellaniella sp. FW104-7C03. The sequence goes on along the minus strand of NZ_JBELOK010000011.1, from coordinate 95,097 downwards.
GCCGGATTATCCCAAGCTGGCACAGTTGTGGTGGCGTAATATCTCGCAGGCCATTGCGGGCGAGAAAACGCCTCAGCAGGCCATGGATAACCTCGCCACTGATATGGACAAGGTCATGGCCCGTCTCGAGCGTGCCGGGATGAAACGTTGCACACCCAAACTCAATCCCAAGAGCGATCCGGCCAAATGGCTTAGCGACGACCATGCCCCCTGGAAGAAGCTGGCCAATGAAAGCCCGAAACCTGAAACGGTTTCCTACGATTCATTGTTGCAGGCCTGGAAGGAAGGTCGCGTCCGTTAAGGGTATTGATGTCATGTCTCAAACCACTGTCCCGTCGCCGGCTGTCACCAACCGGGCTCAACTGCTAGCCGAGCTTGTCTCCCTCGAGGCAGTTGATCTGGTTGTCATTGGCGGCGGGGCCAGTGGGCTTGGGGTAGCACTGGACGCCCGCTTGCGCGGGCTGTCCGTGTTGCTGCTCGAATCGCACGATTTTGCAGGCGGTACGTCTTCGCGTGCCACCAAGCTGGTGCATGGGGGCGTGCGCTATCTCGCGCAGGGCAATATCGGGTTGGTGCGCGAAGCGCTGCACGAGCGCCGTGCGCTGCTCAACAATGCGCCTCACCTGGCACAGCCGCTGGCGTTCATCATGCCCGCCTATCGTCCCTGGGATGTGCCGTTTTATGGCATCGGGCTGAAAATGTACGATGCCCTGGCAGGTGCTGCCAGCTTGGGCAAAACCCGCTGCTTGAGCAAGTCCAGCACTCTAGCGCAATTGCCGGGTGTCAATGCGCAGCATCTGTACGGTGGGGTCAAATATTGGGATGGCCAGTTTGATGATGCGCGCCTGGCGCTCACGCTGGCGCGTACTGCTGCTGCGCAAGGGGCTTTGCTGGTCAATTATTGCCCGGCCGTGGATATTCTCCACGAGGCCGGACGCGTCTGTGGCGTACGCTGGAAAGATGGGCTGGCAGCGTCTGGGCAGCCATCCGAAGGGCAGGTGCGTGCACGCTGTGTCATTAATGCCACGGGTGTCTGGGTGGATGCCATCCGGCAACTGGATGATGCCGCGCGCGGCCAGCCGGTGCGGCCTATGGTGGCACCCAGCCAGGGTGTCCATCTGGTGGTTGACCGCTCGTTTCTTCCCTCTGATCATGCCTTGCTGGTACCGCACACGCGGGATGGCCGGGTGCTGTTTGCCGTGCCCTGGCTGGGTCATGTCATATTAGGCACCACCGACACACCTCGGGATCATGTCGAGCGTGAACCGCATGCGCTGGCAGAAGAAGCCGCCTTTATCCTTAGAGAATCTGCCCATGTGCTGTCCCGCGCACCGCAGGCGGCAGATGTGCGCAGCGTCTGGGTGGGCTTGCGTCCACTGGTGCGCCCGGATGCCGATGCCGGAAGCACCAAATCAATCAGCAGAGAACACACGGTTCGCATCAGTCCTTCGGGGCTGGTCACTGTGACAGGTGGCAAGTGGACAACCTACCGGGCCATGGCCGAGGATGTCTTGCGGCACTGTGTGCAGGCAGGCCAGCTCGAGCCGCTGCCCAGGTGCCAGACCGCCCAGTTTGCGCTGTTAGGTGCGCCCGACAGGCAGCAGCCCTGGCCTTCGCTGGGGGCTTCTCCGGGCTTGCAGTGCTATGGTACCGAGGCTGCGGCCGTACAGGCCTTGCCAGGGGCCGATATCGAGCTGGGCCTGGGCTTGACCGAGGCCATGGTGCGTTATGCTGCGCGCTATGAGTACGCGCAGACGGTTGCGGATGTGTTGGCTCGACGCCACAGAATGTTGTTTCTTGACGCCACATTAGCGGCTCAAGTGGCGCCTCGGGTTTCAGCAATTCTGCAGCAAGAAATCAGCTCGGATGGTGATTTGGATGCTTTTCTTGCGCTTGCGGCGCAATATCAGCAGGTTCCTACTTAAATCCAAATGTATCTGTCAACTCTTGTTAATAAAAGAAATAATTAAAAGTCAACATTAGTATTTCTAAGTAGAAAATTAGCGCCAAAAATACGTTCATTTAACGGTATACTCTGTCTGTCCATGTCAAAAGTGCATAAAATTGTTTCTTTTATGTCTTAATTTGATTTTTGTAACTTGATAACATGTGACAAATTTCAATTTCTGCACCCGCTGCATCCATTGCTGCAGGGGTTTCCAGACATTAGGTTACATCTTAATGGATAATATGTCCGATCTTGATTCTGCGCTGCTTAATGACATTCGCGAGGTCAATCTGTCCTACCTGATGCTGGCCCAGCGTCTTTTGCGCGATAACCTCGCAGCAGGGATGTTTCGGCTGGGTTTCGATGAAGATGTGGCAGAAATCGTGCTAAGCCTCTCTCCTGCGCAAATCGTCAAACTGGCAGGGTCCAACTCGGTGCTGTGCGCATTTCGCCTCAATGATGCCCAACTCCTTAATTCGCTTACCCACGAGGTGCTTGGCGGCGTGTTGCAGCAGGCACATTCAACTATCCTGATGAGTCGTCAGGAACCCATCTCCGCCTGATCCATGAGCAGTAAAAGCGTCTCTCGCGAGGCCGACGACATTCTGTTGGCCACCGACATGATTCGTCTTGGCGCACGGCTTCAGGTGTTGCAGGCGGAAACCTCGCTCAGCTACGACCGCCTGGCCCGGCTGTACCGCGAAGTCAAAGGGGCCTCGCCTCCCAAGGGGATGCTGCCTTTTTCTGTCGACTGGTTCATGACCTGGCTGCCCAATATCCATTCCAGCCTTTTCTACAACACCTATCGTTATCTCGACACCTTTACGCCGGCACGCAAGGCGTATGCGCTGGTGCAGGCATACCGGCTCTACCTAGAGCAATCCTCAGCAGGCCTGCAGCCTGGCGAGCCCCTGCCAGACGAGCCTGTATTGAGTTTTACCCGGGCCTGGATGCTGGTGCGTTTCTTCGAAAGCGGTCTGGTGCAGTTGTCCTGCTGTCAGCAGTGCCGTGGGCAGTTTGTGGCCCATGCGCACGACCCCGAAGCTGGCTTCGTGTGTGCCGTGTGCAAGCCGCCTCCAAGGGCGGGTAAAACCAGCGCGCGACGCAAAGCGGCACGACGTGCAACGGCGTCTTTGCAGTCAGACGAGTGATTTACAGACAAAAAGGCCTGTTGAACCATGCTTTTGAATGCCTGAAATCAGGCGAACATTAACAAAATTCTGACGACTTTCAAGGCGCGCGTACGTGTTCATTGTTCTAGGGTATCTGATTGTCCTGGTTGGGGTATTTGCCAGCTTCATCGGCGTGGGCGGTCATCTGGGCGCACTCTACCAGCCATTCGAGTTCCTTCTTATTGGTGGCTGCGCACTGGGTGCCTACGTGGGCGGCAGCAATGGCGCCTCCATCAAGCTGCTGATCGAAGCGATCCCCAAGGCACTCAAACGCAATCCCTATGGCAAGACGCTCTACATGGAGCTGCTGGCACTGCTGTATACCCTGCTCAACAAGGCCCGGCGCGATGGCCTGATGTCCATCGAATCGGACATCGAAGATCCAAAATCCAGCGCGGTATTTGCGCAGTTTCCCCAGATCCAGAAAGACGCCAAGCTGATGGAGTTTCTCACCGACTATCTGCGGATCATGATCAGCGGCAACATGAACCCCTTCGAGATCGAAACCCTGATGGATCAGGAAATCGAAGCTTTGCACAGCGAACACAACACACCCATCAATGCCGTGCGTGCAGTGGCTGACAGCCTGCCGGCGTTCGGCATTGTGGCGGCCGTTTTGGGCGTGGTGCACGCGTTGGCTTCTGTCGACCAACCCCCTGCCGTGCTGGCAGACCTCATCGCCAAGGCGATGGTGGGTACCTTTTTGGGGATTTTGCTGTCTTACGGCTTTGCAGCACCTTTCGCGGCAGCAGTCGAGCGTCAGTCGGTGGCGGCCATCAAGGTGCTCGAATGCATTAAGGTCACGTTGCTGGCCAGCATGAACGGCTACCCACCCCCCCTGGCTGTTGAGTTCGGCCGCAAGATCCTGTTCTCCACGGTGCGTCCTACCTTTACTGAACTCGAAGCTCACGTGCGCCAGGCCAAGGGCCAGGCCGCCAAGTAGGCGAGGGGCAGGAGAATGGCCAAACAGGACACCGGACGGGTTGTCGTTCGCCGTAAGCGTGCTTACGGCGAAGGGCATCATGGGGGCAGTTGGAAAATCGCATATGCTGATTTCATGACGGCCATGATGGCGTTTTTTCTGGTGATGTGGCTGCTGCTTCTGGTGCCTAAAACCGAGCTCCAAGGTATTGCCGAGTATTTCCGTATGCCCCTGATGACGGCAGTCACCGGAGGGCCTAGCCTGGATACCAGCAAGTCGCCGATTCCGGGTGGGCAGCCCAGTGTGATCCCCAATGTCAGTCCCAAGCCTCCTGCTGCCACGGCCGATCAGGATGCGGGTGATCTGGCTGATCTCGAAAACCTCGAAAACCTCAAGCAGCAACTCGAGAATCTGATCGAAAACAACCCGGTGCTAAAGCAGTTTCGCCCGCAGCTATTGCTGGACATGACGCCCGATGGTTTGCGCATCCAGATCCTCGACCAGCAAAATCGTCCAATGTTTGCCACAGGCAGTGCCCGGGTGCAGCCGTATATGCGCGATATCCTGCGCGAGCTTGCGCCGCCCATCAATCAGCTCCCCAATTCGATCTCCTTGTCCGGGCATACCGATGCCATGCAGTATGCCTCGGGTGATCGTAGCTACAGTAACTGGGAGCTTTCCGCTGATCGGGCCAATGCCGCCCGGCGAGAGCTGGTGGCTGGTGGGCTGGTCGAAAAAAAGGTCAAGCGTATTTTGGGTCTCAGCGACACCGTCAACCTGATTGAGGACGATCCGATGGCGGCGGTCAATCGCCGCATCAGCATCCTGGTGCTCAATCGCAGTGCAGAGCGCCGCATCGATCGCCAAAATGCCGCTGGTGCCAGTGGAACCCGGATTCGGGCCATGCTTGAAGAGCTCAGCCACCCAAGTGGTAACGGCAGCCTGCCTTCCGGCGCCGGCAGTCAGTCTGGGGCGCTGACAGAACCTGCCACCCCGGTGCCTGCCGTGGTGCCGGGTAATACAGCAGCTCCGGCAGCAGGCGCAAGCAGTACAAGCACTGATAATGCATCGTCTCAGCCGGGCCCCGAAGCGCCTGGCTTGAGCCAACCTTCCGGCCAGCCGGCGGCGCCATCCGCGCCGGCTGCCAGTCAATAAGCTTGGAGATAGACATGGGTACAGGCGTGGATCTCAGCGAATTCTATGACACGTTTTTTGACGAAGCCGACGAGTTGCTGGCCAATATGGAGCAGCTGCTGTTGGGGCTGGACCTCAGCAACCCCGATTCAGACGATCTGAACGGTATTTTCCGGGCTGCGCACTCCATCAAGGGGGGGGCAGGTACGTTTGGCTGTTTCGAAGAACTCGCCAAGACCACGCACCTGCTTGAAAACCTTCTAGACCTCATTCGTCATGGTGAGCTCGCGCTGCGTCAGGACATGATTGATTTGTTTCTGGAGACCAAAGACGTGCTGACCGATCAAGTGGCTGCGTATCGCGGTTCTGAAAAACCCGACCAGCAAGCTTACGAGCGGATTTGTGCACAATTGCGCCTGTTGGCGCTTGAGCACGAACAAGGCAGTGCACCAGCGGCTGCCGCGCCAGTTGCTGCCGCCCCTGCACCTGTGCCAGCCAAGCCGGCATCTGCGGGTGTACAGGGCAACCTGCCCGTGCGGGTACGCATCAACCAGATTCAGGACAAGGATATCGAACCGTTGTGCAACGAGATGGCCCTGATGGGCACCATCTTGCACCGCGAGCAGCAGGATGGCCATCTTGTCCTGTGGCTTGAAACCACCACTGCTGCCTCAGACCTCGAAGCTGTGTGCTGCTTCATTGTCAATGCGGATCAGGTGGATGTGGCACATGAGGCACTGCCTGACGCCACCACGCCGCCGGCAGCACCTGCGCAGGTGCCGGATGCCCAGGCAAGTGCGGCACAGCCGCCCGCTGATACCGAGACAACTGATGAGTCCAGCGCTGACCATCACCCTGATCTCCCCGCTGGCGGCTCCGGGAAATCCACCACGCACAAGGCCAAAAAAGAAAGCGGCACCATTCGGGTGGGTGTCGAAAAGGTCGACCAGATCATCAATCTGGTGGGCGAGCTCGTGATCACCCAGGCCATGCTGGTGCAAACGTCCCAGTCCCTCGACCCAGTCCTGCATGATCGTCTGCTTAACGGTATTGAGCAACTTGAGCGTAACGCCCGCGATCTCCAGGAATCCGTTATGTCGATCCGCATGATGCCCATGGACTACGTGTTCAGCCGGTTTCCTCGGGTTGTGCGCGAAAACGCGCATAAGCTGGGCAAGCAGATCAAGCTGGTAACCAAGGGCCAGGCCACCGAGCTCGACAAGAGCCTGATCGAACGCATTATTGATCCCCTCACGCATCTGGTGCGCAACAGTTTGGATCATGGCATCGAAGCACCCGAAGTCCGTATGGCTCAGGATAAGGATCCCGAGGGCACTCTGACACTGTCGGCACAGCACAATGGCGGCCAGATCATTATTGATGTGATTGATGACGGTGCCGGGCTAAGCCGCGAGAGAATCCTCAAGAAAGCCATTGCCCAGGGCTTCCCAGTCTCGGATGCGACACCTGATGACGAGCTCTGGCAGCTGATTTTTGCGCCAGGGTTTTCAACGGCAGAAAAGGTAACGGATATTTCCGGACGTGGCGTAGGCATGGATGTGGTGCGCCGTAATATCCAGAGCATGGGGGGCCACGTGCAGCTGTCTTCGCGCAAGGGGCAGGGCACTACTACCCGTATCGTGTTGCCACTTACTTTGGCGATTTTGGACGGCATGTCAGTCAAGGTGGGCGAAGAAACCTTTATTTTGCCGCTTTCGCATGTCACCGAATCAATGCAGGCCAGCGAAGAGCAGATTCACCGCATCTCTGACACCGAGCAAATGCTTCATGTGCGCGGCGAATACCTGCCGGTTGTGGCCCTGCACGAGACCTTTAATGTGGCCAATGCCGAGACGGATCTCACCAAGGCCATTGCAGTCATCCTCCAGGCCGAAGATCAGCGGTTTGCCTTGATGGTGGATCATCTCATTGGACAGCATCAGGTGGTGGTCAAGAATCTCGAAACAAACTATCGCAAAGTGCCAGGGATCTCGGCCGCCACTATCCTGGGTGACGGCAGTGTCGCCTTGATTGTGGATGTTTTTGCTTTGCGTCGGGCAGCCAGCATCATGCGCTCGGCTGCCACTGTCTAACACCAAATTCTCTTGCAACGGAGGCCTTATGAACCTGACAGACACCAAGCGGGATGCAGCTGAAACCCAAGGGAAAGAATTCCTCATTTTTACGCTGGCGCAGCAAGAATACGGGATCGATATCCTGAGGGTGCAAGAGATTCGTGGCTACGATAGCCAAACCGTCACGCGCATCGCCAATGTGCCGTCCTTCATCAAGGGGGTTACCAATCTGCGCGGTGTCATCGTTCCTATCGTCGATCTGCGCATGAAATTCAATATGGAGGATGTCCAGTACACCGCACAAACGGTGGTGGTGATTCTCAATATTGGGTCGCGCGTGGTTGGTGTGGTGGTGGACGGCGTGTCTGATGTGCTGATCCTGCAGTCCTCCCAGATCAGTGCGGCTCCCCAGTTTGGTTCTGCCTTTTCCACCGAGCACCTGACCGGTATCGGTACGGTAGGTGATCGCATGCTGATTTTGGTTGATATCGAAAAACTCATGTCCAGCGAAGAAATGGCACTGGTCGAGAGCGCAGTCGCTTGATTCATATTCCGTTATTGCTTATGCCCCAGGGGTCTCAATTTTATGTTGTCCGGTAAAAAAAGCCGCGTAAGCGCACTCCAAGTTCGCACCAGCCTGGTTCTGGTGCTCGTCTTTTTCTTTGCCATGCTGGTGTCGGGTGCTTTGCTGGGGGTGCTGTCATTAAAAATGAACAACGACGCCCTTAAATCGATTACCCGTGGGCAGGAAACCATCTCCATTCTTGATGATGCCTATGGGCAGTATCAACAGGCTCAGGTTCTGATGGGACGGACGCTGGCCAGCGTGGTCGTCAACAGCGATCTCACCAATAATGCAATTTTGTCCAACTGGAATGCTGGTAATCAGGACAGCACGTCTACGTTCAGCGACGAAACCCGTCGGTTTTTGGGCCTATCCGAGGCAGCGCTTAACCGTGCCGCCGAAACTTTGGGGCTGTTTGATGGATCAGCCCAACTGTACCTGGCACAGGACAGCAGATATCAGGAGGTCATCCAGGCCTTCAAGCAACTGATTGAGGTTGCCGTGCCGGCAGCCATGGCAAAACTGAAGGCGGGTAGTGTAGAGGAGTACGCCCAGCTGCAAAAAACCCAGATCGACCCGCTTGCCCAAAAGTTGGATGATTCATACACGGATTTAAAGCAAAATCAGGCCGCTGAGGCCAATCAGGCGATTCAAACCGAAGACGAGCACCTGCGGTGGGTCATGATCATAGTCGGGGTGTCGATGGTGGTGGCATTGCTTGCAGCACTCCTGGCCTATGTGTTTCTGGTGCGTGTGGTGCTTCGTCCCTTGCACCTGGCGGGCCAGCACTTTGATCGCATCGCCGCCGGAGATCTGACTGCGCCCATTGATGTTCCTTCGCGCAATGAGATTGGAGTGCTCTATCTGGCCATGCAAAGAATGCAAGAAGGCCTGGCGCGCATGGTGGCGCAGGTGCGTAGCGGTGTGGGTGAAATCCGTATCGGCTCACAAGAAATCTTCGCTGGTAACACCGATCTCAGCAGCCGTACCGAGCAGCAGGCCGCGTCATTGCAGGAAACCGCTGCCAGCATGGAGCAGCTGGCCAGTACCGTCCGGCAAAATGCCGACAATGCAGCACAGGCCGATCAACTGGCCAAAAGTGCTGCGGATGTGGCCCAGCGCGGGGGTGAGGCCGTCAGCAGCGTGGCGGAGACGATGGCAGGGATTACCGATAGCTCCAGCAAAATGGCGGATATTGTCAGCGTAATTGACGGTATTGCGTTCCAAACCAATATTCTGGCGCTCAACGCGGCTGTTGAGGCCGCTCGGGCTGGAGAACAAGGCAAGGGTTTTGCCGTGGTGGCAGGCGAGGTGCGGTCTTTGGCACAACGCAGTGCTCAGGCGGCCAAAGAAATCAAAGGCCTGATCGACGACTCAGTGGTTCGCGTGCGTCAGGGCTCAGAACGCGCCCAGGATGCCGGGCGCATCATGGAAGAAGTCGTGCGCTCGGTGCAGGGCGTCACTGCCATCATGAACGAGATTTCTGCGGCGTCTCGCGAGCAGTCCGAAGGCATTGGCCAGATCAATACAGCAGTCACTGATATGGATCAGGTGGTGCAGCAAAATGCTGCCCTGGTCCAAGAGGCCGCCAGCGCAGCGGGTTCGCTGCAAGAACAAGCCGAGCATCTGGGTGCGGCCGTATCGGTTTTCCAGATTTCCGAAGGTGGTGATGTGATTGATGTTCACGGTGGCCAGTTGGGCTATACGCCGCAGTTGCGTCCATCCCTTGCGCTGCAATAGAGTTGATGGCGTGCCGATAATATGATCCACGACTCTTTGTCCGTCAGTTATTTTTCCTCGCCCGCACTGCCCAAGGCAGACGGGCAGGATCTGACGCGCGCAGTGGATCTGTTGCATCACCGGGCCGGTATCCTGCTCGGTGAGCACAAAAAAGATATGGCTACCCGTACCCTGGGCTTGCGCGCGCATCATGCCGGCCTGGGATCGGTTCGCGACTATCTGAACTACCTTGAGCACAATCCCCAGGCCGATGAGTGGGACCATTTCGTTAATGCGTTCACCATCAACCACACGGCATTTTTTCGCGAACAGCACCATTTCCAGATTCTGGCCGAGTTCATTCGCAAGCGGCGCAAGCCGATCAATGTCTGGTGCTGTGCATCGTCCAGTGGCGAAGAGCCCTATACTCTGGCCATGACGCTGCACGATGCCTGTGGCCAGAACGACACCGGCATCTCGGTGCTGGCTACCGATATCGATACCCAGATTCTCACCCAGGCAAAAAAGGGTGTTTACACGCTGGATCGCATCAAGCCCGTACCACCCGAGTTTCTCCGGCGCTATTTCTTGCGCGGGACGGGCCGGCAGTCGGGTATGGCGATGATCAAGCCAGTGATCCGTAATATGGTCACTTTTGAAGAACTCAACCTGGTGTCCCCAAGCTGGCCGGTCAGTCAAAAATTTGACGCTATTTTTTGTCGCAATACGATGATTTACTTTGATAAGGCGACACAAGCCCGTATCCTTGAGCGCTTTGCCCGCCTGGTAAAGCCAGGCGGTCTGATGTTTGCAGGGCACTCCGAAAACTTTACATATCTCACGGACATCTGGCGTTTGCAGGGCCAAACTGTCTACGCACTTGCCTGATTTTCGTTTTATTGTTGCCATGGCAGAATCCAAAAAAATCCGTGTCTTGTGTGTCGACGACTCGGCACTGGTGCGCAGCCTGATGACAGAAATCATCAATGCGCAGCCAGACCTCGAAGTCGTGGCCACCGCGCCCGATCCACTCATCGCGCGAGAACTGATCAAACAGCACAATCCGGACGTCCTGACCCTGGACGTCGAGATGCCGCGTATGGACGGGCTGGATTTTCTCGAACGACTGATGCGCTTGCGCCCGATGCCTGTGGTGATGGTGTCGTCGCTCACTGAGCGCAACTCTGAGGTTACCTTGCGCGCACTCGAGCTGGGCGCTGTCGATTTTGTCACCAAACCAAAACTGGGCTTGCGTGATGGTTTGATGGAATACGGCGACCTGATTGCCGACAAAATCCGGGCGGCCGCGCACGCACGCATACGACCGCACACGCTTCAGTCAGGTGAGCGCACACCGCGCCCGCGATTGTCGGCTCATTTTGACACCACCGAGAAGTTGATCCTGATTGGCTCATCCACCGGTGGCACCGAGGCCATCCGGCGCGTGCTCGAGCCCTTGCCCGCCAATAGCCCCGCCATCCTGATCACCCAGCACATGCCGGCCGGTTTTACCAAATCGTTTGTGCAGCGCCTGGATGGCCTGTGCGCTGTGCATGTCCACGAGGCTGAAGACGGTCAACGCGTGCTGCCCGGGCATGTCTATTTGGCTCCGGGTGGCATCGCCCACATGAAACTTGCCCGTAGTGGTGCCAATTATGTGATCAAGCTCGAGTTCTCCGAGCCGGTGAACCGTCACCGTCCCTCGGTAGATGTCCTGTTTCATTCGGGCGCCCAGGTGGCGGGTAAAAATGCAGTCGGCGTTATCCTCACCGGCATGGGAAAAGACGGTGCCCAGGGCCTGCTGGCAATGCGTCAGGCCGGCGCCCGTACGTTTGCCCAGGATGAAGCCAGTTGTATTGTGTTTGGAATGCCCCGAGAGGCTTTACTGATTGGTGCCGCCGAGGAGGCCGTGCCTCTGGACAGCATCAGCGAGCTGATCTTGAAAAGTGCCGGTTCCTATGGAAACCGTGTGTAAAAATTGGCGGTTGTCCGCCCTTGTTTTCTGCCTGATTGATTGGAGAACCATCCGTGGTCCAAAAAACCCTAAAAATCCTGATCGTTGACGACTTTCCGACGATGCGCCGCATCATCAAGAACCTCCTCAAGGATCTGGGATACGAAAATGTTGACGAAGCCGAGGATGGTGTGCAGGGGCTTGAGAAACTGCGCAACAGCGGCTTCGAGTTTGTGGTCTCCGACTGGAACATGCCCAATATGGACGGTCTGACCATGCTGCAAAATATTCGTGCTGACCCCAATCTGGCCAGTTTGCCAGTGCTGATGGTGACAGCGGAGGCCAAAAAAGAAAACATCATTGCGGCTGCCCAGGCCGGTGCCAGCGGCTATGTGGTCAAGCCATTTACAGCAGCCACCCTCGAAGAAAAACTTAACAAAATCTTCGAGAAACTTTAAGGGGAGCATGATGGCAGAACAACAAATATCCCCCGATACATTGGATGCACAGGCGGTTCAATCTGACCTCATTCACCGGATTGCGCAGCTTACCCGATCATTGCGCGAGAACATGCGAGAGCTGGGCCTGGATCAGGCGATCAAGGATGCTGCGCACGCCATTCCTGATGCGCGTGATCGTCTGCATTATGTCGCCCAGATGACCGAGCAGGCCGCCAACCGCGTGCTCAATGCCGCCGAGCAAACGCAGCCGTGGCAGGAGTCCATGGGCAGCGATGCCAAGGCGCTGGATGTACGTTGGCAAGACTGGTTTGATCACCCCGTTGAACTCGACCAGGCGCGTGAGCTGGTGGATGACACCCGGAGGTTTCTGAAGTTGGTGCCCGAGAAAACCCAGGCCTCTCAAAACAATTTGATGGACATCATCATGGCCCAGGATTTTCAGGATCTCACTGGCCAGGTGATCATGAAAATGCTGGGAGTCATCGGCGCCATTGAAACCGAGCTTGTACAGGTCCTGATCGATAACGCACCGCTCGAGAAGCGCGAGGAAACCCAGAACCTGCTCAACGGGCCAGTAGTCAATGCGCAGGGCAAGGCCGATGTGGTTACCAATCAAGATCAGGTGGATGACCTTTTATCCAGCCTGGGTTTTTAGGGGAATACGGGGGTTCCGCTTGGTATCGTTACGGTGTCTGTGCCCCAGATGGCCCAGAGCATGGACACCTTATCACTGACAGCCGGTTAACAGGCTGCTTTTTGGGGTAGACATGATTACACAACGCACGCGGTTTCTGGGTTTGGGGCGTTTGTTAAGGCAGTTGCGCCGTGGCAGGGCAACTCTGGACGACCGCGCCTGGACACTCAACCCTCTGGCATGGCCTGTCAGCCGATTTCTATCCAGGCTGCGCGAGCGCCTGATCACCATGCGGCAATCCAGCATCCGTATCGCCATCAATGCGGCGCGCCTGCAGGCCCACACCCAGGCCTGCGAAACCATGGCGCAGGCTCAGGCCTCCGAGGCCGAAAATCTCTCCGCCCAGGGTGTGCAGATTTCCGGGCTGTCCCAGCAAACCGCCGACACCGTCTCCCAGGCTGCCGGGGTGTTTCGCACGCAGCTGGGCAGCCTGCAAACCACGCAGCAGCAGTTATCCGATCTCCAGCAACGCGTCACGCGGGTTACCGAGCGCATGCAGGTGTTTTCCCAAGTCGTTGTCCAGCTCAGCCAACGTGCGCGTTCTGTCGAAGACACCAGCCGCCTGATCAAAGACATCGCTTTGCAAACCCATCTGTTGGCATTAAACGCTGGGGTAGAGGCCGCCCGGGCGGGTAAGGCGGGGCAGGGGTTTGCCGTCGTGGCCACCGAAGTCGGCAAGCTGGCCGAGCGCGTTAACGCCGCCACGGGTGAGATTGTGCAGCAAACAGGCGAGATCCTTGGCCTGGTGTCCGACTCCGAAAAGCAAAGCAAGGTGATTTACGCCGATATGCAGGCGTCCGACCAGCTTGTGGGTGATTTCGCCGGGCAATTTACCGGTCTTGTGCGCGAGCTCGGCCAGGTAGGCTCACAACTCGAGGATGTAACGTACCAGGTATCTCAGGTAAACGACACCAATCAGTCCATGAGCGCCTCGATTGAGCTCATCGCTGATCACAGCGCTGTGCTGCGCCAACGGATGCAGTCCATGCGCGAGCAAGTGCACGGGGTGCGCAACCAGACAGAAAGCTTGCAGGAAATGCTGGCGGCATGGCGCACCGGAGGCACGCCTTTCGATCAGTTGGACGCCTGCCTGGGCCAACTGCGCGACCGCTCCCTGGCGTTGCTGCGCCGCTTGCGGGGTGAAGGCGTGGATGTGTTTGACAAGGCGTATCAGCAGATTCCCGGCAGCCAGCCGCCACGCTATCGCGTGGCCTACGACCGCAAGATCGATCACGCCCTGCAGGAGATTCTGGACGATATTCTGCAGCAAATCCCACATGGTTCGTATGCCATCCTGATCGACATGAATGGCTATGCGCCCACGCATAATCGTCGCTACGCCCAGCCCCCAACAGGTGACGTCGAGCACGATACCGCCCATTGCCGGGACAAGCGCCTGTTTGATGATCAGATCAGCCAGGGAGCAATCCGCAACCGTGCGGGGGTACTGTGCCAGACCTACATGCGCGATACGGGTGAGATCATCACCGATGTCTCTTTGCCGGTCGAACTCGATGGGACACGCTGGGGGGCCGTACGTATTGGCCTGGATTATCAGCGCTTCGAACAACAACTACAGGCGGTTACCCAACCGGCCACCAAGACGCAACAGCTGGCAAGCCTTTGAATTGCCACGGCTATTGCTCCTAGCTTTGCCATTTTGCAGGTTTGTCCGTCCAGTACAATTCAGGCTCACTTAATATCGCCGGACACCTGCCCGCATGGCTGAGGATAGCGATCTCGAAAAAACCGAACCCGCCTCTCCCCGGCGCCTTGAAAAGGCGCGCGAGGAAGGGCAGGTTGCGCGTTCGCGAGAGCTCGGTACATTTTTGGCACTGGTGGCAGGGATTGGCACCTTGTGGTTTTTGGGTGATACCTATTTTCGTGTCTTGCAAGGCGTCTTGCACAACGGGCTCTGGTTTGATCCGGGGGTTGTCCGTGATCCGCAGGTCATGTTAAATGTGGCGGCGACCTCCGCCTGGCAGGCCTTGCTGATTCTGTTGCCTGTTTTTGTCTTGCTGATGGCCGTTGGGATATTTGCATCGGTTGCGCTGGGGGGCTTTTTGCTCTCGCCCAAGGCGCTCGAGCCCAAATTCGAGCGGATGAATCCCCTGAAGGGCCTGAAGCGGTTTGTTGAGGCGCAAACCGTGGTTGAGCTCCTGAAAACATTGGCCAAGGCGGCGTTGATCGGTATCGTTGCGATCAAGGTGATCTGGACGTATTTGCCGGACATGCTGGCACTCACCCATATGTCGGTCAATGACGCACTGGCCCAGGGCTTGTCGCTGGTGGCGCTGACATGCCTATGGGTGGCCTCGTCTCTGGTGATTCTGGTTCTGATCGACGTCCCATGGCAGCTTTGGAACCATGCCAAACAGCTGCGTATGTCTCGCGATGATGTCAAGCAAGAGCACAAAGAAAGCGAGGGGGATCCGCATGTCAAGGGCCGTATCCGCCAGCAGCAACGCACGATGGCGCGGCGGCGCATGATGACTGCCGTACCCGAGGCGGATGTGGTGGTTACCAACCCGACACACTACGCGGTTGCCCTGCGCTATAGCGAAGGCCAGGGCGGTGCGCCGACGGTTGTGGCCAAAGGGGCCGGTTTGATTGCTGCCCAAATTCGGCAACTGGCCCAAGAAAATAACGTCACACTCCTGGAGGCTCCCCCCTTGGCCCGAGCCCTGTATCATCACGTCGATCTCGATCGGGAGATTCCGGCCGCGCTGTATGCAGCGGTGGCCGAGGTTCTCGCATGGGTCTATCAGGTGCGAACCTGGCAACATGGCTCGGGTACACTCCCTGAAGCTCCTCAAAGCCTGCCGGTTCCGCCTGATCTCGATCCGCAGCACTTCTCTAACGCGGCACACGCATTCGCTTCATGAACAACTTCCTGGATTTCCTGAAAACCCAAGGCTTTGGGCAAGCCCGATTGCTGGCTGGCCCCATTCTGATCCTCATGGTTCTGGCCATGATGATCCTGCCGTTGCCGCCGTTCATCCTCGATCTGCTGTTCACTTTCAATATTTCCTTGTCTGTGATGATTTTGCTCGTGGCGATGTTTACTCGCAAGCCGCTTGATTTTGCAGCGTTTCCATCGGTTTTGCTGTTTGCCACACTGCTCAGGCTGTCTCTCAATGTGGCATCCACGCGCGTGGTGCTGCTTAATGGCCACCAGGGTCCGGCCGCGGCCGGGCACGTCATCGAAGCCTTCGGCCACTTTTTGGTGGGCGGCAATTTCGCCGTGGGGATCATCGTATTCATCATCCTTGTGATCATCAATTTCATTGTGATCACCAAAGGTGCCGGCCGTATCGCCGAGGTGGGTGCGCGATTTACCCTGGATGCCATGCCGGGCAAGCAGATGGCCATCGATGCCGATCTGAATGCGGGGCTTATCGGTGAAGATGATGCGCGTGCCCGACGGGCCGAGGTCTCTCAGGAAGCCGAGTTCTATGGCGCCATGGACGGTGCCAGCAAATTTGTGCGCGGCGATGCGGTGGCGGGTTTGTTGATCATGGTCATCAACATTATCGGTGGCCTGATTGTCGGTGTTGCCCAGCACGATATGTCTGTGTCGGATGCGGGCAGTGTTTATACACTGCTTACCATTGGTGATGGCCTGGTGGCCCAGATCCCGGCGCTGGTGATTTCAACCGCAGCCGGCGTGGTGGTGTCGCGGGTTGCCACCGACCAGGACGTCGGCCAGCAGATGCTGAGTCAGCTGTTTGCCAATCCCAATGTCCTGTTTATCACGGCTGCGATCCTCACCCTGATGGGCCTGATTCCCAATATGCCGCATGTGGCCTTTTTGCTGCTGGCAGCCATTATGGCGGGGGGCGGCTGGGCCATCTATCAGCGACAGCAAAAGGCGCTTGCTGCCTCTGCCAGCCAGCCTGACCGCGAGCAGGCTGCTGCGGTGGCCGCTGCATCCGAAGCCAGCTGGGATGATGTCTCGCCGGTAGATCCGCTGGGGCTTGAAGTGGGCTACCGCTTGATTTCTCTGGTGGATCATCAGCAAAGTGGCGAGCTTCTGCACCGTATCCGCAGCCTGCGCAAAAAATTTGCCGGTGAAATGGGCTTTTTGCCGCCCGTCGTGCATATCCGCGACAATCTCGAGATCAAGCCAACCGATTACCGGATTCTGCTGTTCGGTGTCGAAATTGGCCGAGGAGTCGCCCAACTGGGGCAGTGGTTGGCCATCGACCCCGGTGGTGTCACCGGCACGGTAGCAGGCACAGCCACCAAAGACCCTGCCTTTGGGCTGCCGGCAGTCTGGATTGATGCGTCCCTGCGCGATGAAGCCCAGGTGCATGGATATACCGTGGTAGATGCCGCCACGGTGGTGGCCACGCATCTCAATCATCTGATGCATCGCTATGGGGCCAAGCTGCTGGGGCGGCAGGAAACCCAGCAGTTGCTTGATCATGTGGCGCGCGAGGTACCCAAGCTGGTCGAAGACCTCGTGCCCAAAACCATTACGTTGCCACAGTTGCAAAACCTGCTGCGCAGCCTCCTGGACGAAGACGTGCCCATCCGCGATATGCGCACCATTCTCGAAGTGGTCACCGAACACGCGCCGCGACTCGCATCTGCCAATCCTGCGGGTACCGGGCCAAACCTCGACGAGCTCCTGGCGCAGGTTCGGGTAGGTCTGGGCCGGGCCATTGTGCAGCATTGGTTCTCGGGCGAAGAAGAACTCCGGGTGGTGGGGCTGGATGCGCGGCTCGAGCGGGTGCTGACGCAAGCCATCGGCAGCAGCGGTGCACTCGAGCCCGGTCTGGCAGAAAACCTGTTGGTCGAAACCCAGCGTCTGGTACACGAACAGGAAGACCGTGGCGATGCACCGGTATTGGTTGTCCCGCCCATGTTGCGTGCGTCCCTGTCGCGGTTCTTGCGCCATCACCTGCCGCATATGGCGGTGCTCTCCAGTGCCGAGATCCCTGAAGAGCGTATGATTCGGGTCACGGCCGTTATCGGAGGGACTGCGACGTGAACATCAGCCGCTTCTTTGGGGCAACCAACCGCGAGGCCATGCGTCAGGTTCGGCTTGCCCTGGGTTCTGAAGCCCTGATCATTTCCAATAAGCGTGTCAATGGCGGTGTTGAGATTCTTGCCACCGACCAAACCTTGCTGGCTGAAAACGATCCGGCAGCGACACCCGCACCTTCCGAATCCGCGCCGTATCCTTTGCCCGCGGCTGCTCCTGTTGCCCGTGCGTCGCAGGGTATGCCGGCATCCGCGCCGCAAACGCCTGCACCAGCATCGCCGATGCCAGGGCCTGCATCTCAGGGTTCCGCCATGCCTCTCAGCGGGGTCATCGACGAGCTTAAAAGTTCGCTCGAAAGCCGCTTTGATGAGTTGTTGTGGGGCAATCAGCTACGACGCTCGCCACATGCCGTCACATTGTTTCAAAATTTGCTGAGGTTTGGTTTTAGCACCACGCTTTTACGCGCAATGCTGAAAGCCATGCCCGAGTTCTCGGGCGTGCGTGCCGCTGTGCAGTGGGCACGCGCCGAGCTCATCAAGCATCTGCCGGTGCTGGCGTCTGAAGATCAGCTATGGAAGCCAGGCCTGGCGCTGGCGCTGGTGGGGCCTACCGGCGTGGGCAAGACAACCACGATCGCCAAGCTGGCCGCGCGCTGTGTCCGTCGCAACGGGCCCGAAGGCCTGGTGCTCCTGACCACGGATACCTACCGGATTGGTGCGCACGAGCAACTCAAGATTTATGGCCAGATGATGCGCGTGCCTGTGCATGTGGTGCAAGACGTCTATGCGCTGCGGCGGATCCTGGAAACGGTTCGGCCAGATCAAACTGTATTGATCGACAACGTGGGCATCAGCCAGCGAGATCGCTATGTTGCCGATCAGGCTGCCTTGCTCGCAGGAGCAGGGCGTCAGGTAGAACGCCTGTTGGCGCTCAATGCTTCCAGCCACGGCGATACCCTGGACGAAGTGGCACGCTCGTATGCGCGCGATGGAGGTACTCCGCTGCGTGGTTGCGTCATCACCAAGATCGACGAAGCAGCAAGCCTGGGGGCGGCGCTGGATACAGCCATCCGGTTTCGTTTGCCGGTTCATTATGTATCCAATGGCCAAAAAGTACCCGAAAACCTGCTGTTTCTGACAGCACCCGAACTGCTGGACCATGCGCTGGCGCCTGTGCAGTCGGCCCGGCCACAGTTTTCGCCCACCGAGGCAGATCTTGCTGCCTTGATGGCGATTACCCAGCCAGAAGAAACCGCCGAGGCTCTGGAGCAACGCCGTCGTCAGCAAGTACTGCTGCCGCAGCTGCTCACTCAAACGGCTGGTACCCAGGCCCTGGGCCTGGATGTGCTGCAACAGGCAGTTGCCAGGCTGGACGAAGATATCGTGCTGTCCGAGGCCTATCATCTCTGGCGCAGCCGTACGGCACAAGATCTTCCTGCTTCCATCGATGTCATCGACCATCTTCATCGGGTTGCGCTGGCCAACTTGGGAGACAGTGAAAGAGTGTGGGTGGTGCACGATCGTCAGGCGCTGTCCTGGCAGGGGACCAAGGGGCATTGGGCAATTGCGGCCTGGTTTGGTCCCAAGGGTCAGCCGCTGGCTGTCGCCAATCAGCAGATCGGGCTGGCGGATGGCTGGTACTCGCCGCAGCAGGCGCAGCTCAAGGCGCCGCCTGCCGCTGATACCCTGCTGGATCAAATCTATCTTGAATCCGACCCCGATTCTCATGTGGCCCGCTGGCATGTGCTTGAGGGTGGCAGCCAGGCCTTGCTGCGCCAGCTCACGGCGCAGGGACACGCTTGGCTCTCTCTTTGCGGTGCGCGCACGCGGGTTTACCAAAACGACGAGGCCTGTGTCGTATCTGCTGCCGCTTCGCAAGCGGCCTTGCAACCCTTGCCCAATCATCTGTTCACCAGCCTGCGCCAGGTGTCAGGCCGGGATACGGCACAGATCGCCTGGTGGGCAGGCCTCACCCGGGTTCAGTTACAGTCACGTGGCCAGGCACCACTGCCCGTACAGCTATTGTGTCTTCGAGCGCTGGATGTGCGTGATGGTCATGTCATCAAGGTGTGGCATGCATTGCTGCCCGCTGGGCCGGTGACACCACCGCTGTCAGAGCTTGCGCTGGCCGTGCTTATACGCCAGGAGGCGCATGCAGCCTGGCGGTTGGCCGTGCCACTGCTGGCTGATGGGTCTGAAAAAGAAACCGAGCCTCTGCTGGACCGGGCAGTGCTGGCGGCCCAGCTGGGCCTGGCTGCCTGGAGCCTCACGCAAAGCCCTTATTTGGTGTCAGCGGCACATGCCGCTGCGCGCATGCTGGGTGCCGAACAGCTCTCTGCCCGGCAGGCCCCCGCAGGCTTGCTTAAGCTGTTTACGCTTAAAGAGCTCTTGTCTGCCTGATTTATTTTCTGGGTTTTGACAGGCGCCCGCGGGCATCGTAGAGGTCTTGTCCCATCAAGCTGCGCAGGGTATCCAGCGCCTGCTGATTGTGGGCCATAAAGGTTTCCAGAATCTGCCCGTTGGTTTGGTTGACCTGGCTGGCATGTTCGGTTTTCTCGAATAGAGAGTCAAACGCAGCCAGTAGTTCGGGGTGATCCGCGCATGCCGCCTGGATACCTGCCTGGGTATCGGGCTGGCCCAGCCCCGCCAGGGCCTCGGCCCTGCTTTGGTCGAGTTCGGCCAAGCGCTTGGCATAGTCATTCTTACGGGCGGTCAGGGCTCCCAGAGCCTCGTTGGACGGGCTTTCAAGCAGCTGTGCGCCCTCGGCCTCGAGTGTCTGGATAAACTCATTTAACAAGCGGGATTGTTCGTCCACGCAGTTCAGCAGCGCGTCGATGTGACTCATGGCAGACAACCTGAAAACGTTAAGTTGTCAGTGTAGCGGATTGTTATTTGAGAAGATCGCGCACACTGGCCAGCAAACCGTCTGCAATTCGGCCGGCATCAATTTTTAGCTCGCCGGAGGCCAGGGCATCACGGATTTGTTGTACGCGTGCTGTCTGGATGTCGCCTTCGCTGGTGTTTAGCGCAGCCAGTTGGCGAGCGGCAGGGCTGAGATCGACATCGGAACGGCTACCGCCAGCGGGGGCGGGCGCAGCAGAATGACTGCTGTCAGTGCGTGTGTTCCCGGCGACCCCGTTAAGCAAGGGGTTGGACGATGTGGAATTGACTTTCAAGGCTCGTCTCCGGGTTAAAGGGCAAGAATCATCAGGTGCACCCCTAGTAACGGCCGTACACAGCGATTCTTTAGGGTCACATCATAACCTGAACCGTATGGGCGTCCAGTACGGTTCCTGTGATGATCTGGCCACCGGGTGTCCGTACCTGTATCCGGGCGCCGGGACTACCGGATTCGAGTGCTTCGCCTTCTCCTGAGGCCACAAAACCCTTGCCGCGTGCAATGGTACGCACTTGCTGGCCACGCTCGATCGAGTTGGGGTCCCGCAAGGCGCTGTATTCGATCGGTCCGCCCGCGCGGATACGCCGCGTGGCAATCCAGCCCTTTATCTGGCCGGCGTCGCTGATGGTACGCCGCAGTCGCAGGAGGTCGCCCTCACGCGTGGCGAGGTCGTCGTCACCCAGTACGGCTCCCCGGTTGATGGTGTGGCTGGCAACAAAATAATTGCCCATGATCTGCACGCTGGCCTGTACATAGATTGTCCAGGACTGTGGTGCCAGGCAGCGGGCCCTTACCGAGGTGCGTGACTGCAGGTTGCCCGAGCCAGACAAGGAGAGATCGATCTGATCGCATGCCGCCTGGTTGCTGATGCGGGGTGGATCCACCTGGATGCTGGGTGTGCCGGGGTAGCTGGCTGCCTGGTCTTGCAAGAACGCATCCACCTGGCTGGCCAGGGCCGCGGGATCTTGCAAGCGGCTGGGCTGCGGCGCAGCGGCCCAGGCAGCCGTGTTGTACAGCCCGGCACATGCGGCACACAGCACAAGCAGTATTTGCCGGCCCTCTGTATGCAGGGTACGCAGCGTGCCTGCCGGCTGGGCGCTGTGGCGCCGTTTTGGGGTGATCACGGAAAGTATGGACGCGAGGTTCATGGGCCTATTGTAAAAGAAGCAGCCACCGGTTCGCGTATCAACCTGGCAAACAGCACACATTGGCTGAATAGCCTGAGATTCCCCTCTTTATTTACCCCTTTGTCGGCTGTCTTGCCGCCTTACTATGCCAATGTGCGCAAAAGCCGCGAATGGTCAAGGATCATCCGGTGCCCGGTGGATGCGTGCTCCGTTCACCCAAAAAGCAATGCACGCCATGATCGACCGTATCGGCAAAGACCTCGAGTTCTATCAAAAGGCACTGGCCTTGCGCCAGCAGCGCCAGGAAGTCCTCGCGACCAACATCGCCAACGCAGACACGCCTAATTACAAGGCGCGCGATATCGATTTTTCCGCCACGCTTCGCGAAGCAATCGGCGGTGGTTCCAGTGTGCCCCGATTGCCTGATACCCGCCTGACGCTCACCGCCAGCCGACATATCCCTGCCCGTGCGCATACAACTGGGCCTGCCCAAGAGCTCTATCGTGTGCCCCTGCAACCCAGTCTCGACGGCAATACCGTCGACATGAATGTCGAGCGCACACAGTTTGCCGAAAACACGGCCAAATATCAGACAGATCTGCAGGTGCTCAATGCCCGCATCAAGTCATTGCTCACCGCCATGCAGCAGTAATTTCAGGATTCATTGCTTATGTCGACGCTCAGTATTTTCCAGATTGCCGGTTCTGCCCTGGAAGCACAATCCCAACGCATGAACGTCTCGGCCAGCAACATTGCCAACGCCGATAGTGCAGTGGGCCCGGACGGCCAGCCGTATCGTGCCCGTCAGGTGGTGTTTCAGATGACACCCACGGCACAGTCGGATGCCGTCGGCGGGGTGCGTGTGGCCGGTGTTGTCGAAAGCAATGCGCCGGCCCGCATCCAGTACGATCCGGGCAATCCGCTGGCGGATGCCCGCGGCTACGTCACCATGCCCAATGTTGATGTGGTCGCCGAGACTGTCAACATGATCTCTGCTTCGCGATCTTATCAAGCCAACGTCGAAGTCATCAACACGGCCAAGTCACTGATGGCCAAAACCCTGATGATCGGTCAGTAAGGATTCCAGTCATGGCCTCAGTTAACGAAGTCTATGGTTCGGGCGCTGCCAGTGCGCTGGCCGGCGCACAAAGCAAGTCGCTCATGGGGGATACCCAAGACCGCTTCCTGACGCTGCTGGTCACTCAGTTGCAAAATCAAGATCCTCTTAACCCCATGGACAACGCGCAAGTCACTTCGCAAATTGCGCAGCTGTCGATGGTCAACGGGATTCAGCAACTGAATAGCACCTTGCTGGCGCTGTCGGGCCAGATGGATATGTCGCAGTCGTTGCAGGCTGCCGGCCTGATTGGCAAAAACGTGCTGTATCCCGGAGAAACCGTCAAGGTGGGTGCCGATGGCGCCTCTACGCCTTTTGGTATCGATCTCATGTCGGAGGCAGCCAAAGTAACGGTCACCGTACGCGATGCCGCCGGCAAGGCGGTGTACACCAAAGAGCTTGGCGCCCAGCCTGCGGGGGTGTATCCCCTGCAGTGGGACGGTAAGGATACGGCGGGGCTGACGGTGCCCGAAGGCGCCTACACCGTGGGAGTCGAGGCTTCAGATGCAGAAGGCCAGCCGGTGTCTGTCGAGGCCCTGACAGCCGGAAGCATCAATAGCGTGGCCTATACCACCGAAGGCCTGAAGCTTAATTTGCTGGCAGGCGGAAAAATTTCCTTGCTGGATGTTCGGCAAGTTATGTAACAAACCTGTTTGCGGCTCTGTTTTGGGGCCGCAGGCAGTATCCAAATCAACGCAACAACGTTACACGCACTAAAAGAGGTCAATCATGGGTTTCGGTCAGGGTCTCAGCGGCTTGAACGCCAGCTCGCAAAACCTGGATGTCATTGGCAACAACATTGCCAACTCGGGTACGGTGGGGTTTAAATCAGGCAGCGCGACATTTGCCGACGTCTATGCCAGCTCCCGCGTGGGCTTGGGTGTGCAGGTGGCGTCGATCAACCAGCGCTTTACCACCGGCATTGTGTCCACTTCGGGCAATCAGTTCGACATGGCCATTGATGGCGCCAAAGGCCTGTTTGTGGTCACCCAGCCCAACGGCGCCACGCTGTACACGCGTAACGGCCAGTTTTTGGCTGATAAAGACAATAAAATTGTCAATGCCCAGGGCCAGCAATTGATGGGCTACGCGCCGGGTGGCACCAACCTCATCGGTATGACTGTCCCCGTGGGCAATATTGCACCTCAGGCAACCTCCACGCTTAGTAATACAGTCAATATGGACGCCAATGCAGAGGTGGTCGATGTGGCGACCCACCCGTTTAATCCGGATGTGGACGCAGAGTCGTTTTCCAACATGACTCCTTTGACGGTGTATGACTCTTTGGGCAACGAGCATCGGGTCGAGCAATATTATGCCAAACGCCCGGTCACTGTGGGTCCTCCGGAAATCAATAATTGGGATGTCTATGTGAAAGTGGACGGGGTGGTGGTGGATCCCGCCACAGGAAATTCCGCAACAGCGCCTTATACGCCTGCGCATCAGTTGCAGTTTGACACTGCAGGCCGTTTGATTCCGGCAACCGCCACTTATACCTTGAATTACAACGTCCCTGTGGTGGGCGGTGCAGCAGCCCAGCCCGTATCCATCGCAACCAATTATGGGTCTTCCACCCAGTTTGGTGGCGGCTTCTCGCAAAACTTCGTTCAGAACGGCTACGGCACCGGTGAATACGCCAGCATGTCCATCGGTAGCAATGGCGAGCTGATCGCTAACTACACCAACGGTGCCAAACAGACCATGGGCACGCTGGCCTTGGCCGATTTTGCAAACCTGCAAGGGCTGCAGCCCGTGGGTGGCAACGCCTGGGCCGAAACCGCCAATTCCGGCCAACCCATCGTGGGCACGCCGGGCAGCAACGGCCTGGCCACGATCAAAGGCCAGGCGATCGAAGAGTCCAACGTGGATATGTCTCAAGAGTTGGTCAATATGATCATTGCCCAGCGTACCTACCAGGCCAATGCACAAACCATCAAGACGCAGGATCAGATTTTGCAAACTCTGATCACCATGCGCTAAACAGGCTAAGCAGGCATGGATCGCATTCTCTACACCGCTTCCAACGGCGCTGCCCGCATCCTCGAGCAGCAGTCGGCCATTGCCAATAACATGGCCAATGTGTCCACCACCGGGTTTCGTGAGCAACTGGCGATTTACCGCTCTGTGCCGGTGGTGCCGCATGCGGGCGAGCTCCCCACCCGGGTCAGCACGGTGGCGTCTACACCGGGCAGCCAGTTTGGTCAGGGTGCCATGGTGGAAACCGGTCATGCCCTGGATGCAGCCATCGCGGGAGATGGCTGGTTTGCTGTACAAACGCCGGATGGCGAGGCCTATACCCGGGCCGGCGAGTTTGCGGTCAATCAAAACAATCAGCTGGTCACGCAAACCGGTTTGCCGGTTTTGTCCAACGATGGTGGGCCTATCGAGGTTCCTGAGCGTGGCAGCATCACCTTTGCCACGGATGGCCAGATCAGTGCACTGGGGGCAGGGGATAATCCGCGGGATATTCAGTTGTTGGCCCAACTGAAACTGGTCAATCCGGCCCGCGATCAACTGGTGCGCGGTGATGACGGCCTGTTTCGTGTGGCTGGTGGGCAAGCGGCGCAGGCCGATGACACCGTCCGGATCGCGCCGGGCTTCATCGAAAAAAGCAATGTCAACCCAGCGGCGGCGATGGTGGCCATGATCTCCAACTCGCGCCAGTTTGAGTTGCAGATGCAAGTGATCAAAAACGCCAGCACCAACGAAGAACGCGCCAACTCAATTCTTTCGGCAGCAGGCTAAGCGCCAGCCACCGCCTAACCAGGACACCTCATCATGATACGTTCACTGTGGATCGCCAAGACGGGTCTGGAAACCCAGCAAACCGCCATGGATGTGATTTCCAACAACCTGGCCAACGTTAACACAACGGGTTTCAAGCGCAGCCGCGCCGTCTTCGAAGACCTCATGTACCAGACCATGCGTCAGCCGGGCGCCGCGGTTGGGGCCGCCAATCAGCTGCCCTCCGGTTTGCAGCTGGGTACCGGTGCACGCACGGTGGCCACCGAGCGCATCCATACCCAGGGTGATCTCAAACAAACAGGCAACACGCTGGATGTGGCCATCCAGGGCAAAGGCTTCATGCAGGTAGAGATGCCTGATGGCTCGTTTGCCTATACACGTGACGGCAGCATTCAGCGCGACCAAAACGGCATGTTGGTTACGGCAGGGGGCTATCCCATCCAGCCGGGCATCAACATCCCTGATAACGCGATCTCCATCTCCATCGGGCGCGACGGCACGGTGTCTGTGACACAGCCGGGCGCCACGGGCACCAACGTCGAAGTTGGCCAGTTGCAACTGGCCACGTTCATCAATCCCACGGGCTTGCAGAGCATGGGCGAAAACCTGTATGCAGAAACCGATGCTTCCGGGCCGGCCAATCTGCTGCAGCCGGGGTTGGACGGTGCCGGCGTCATGTTGCAAAACTACGTTGAAACCAGCAACGTCAATGTGGCAGAAGAGCTTGTCAACATGATCACCACGCAGCGTGCCTTCGAGATGAACAGCAAGGCGGTGCAAACGTCCGACCAGATGCTGGCCCGTCTGACACAGCTCTAAGCAGGATTTCCATGAAGGGTTTGCGTCGTTTTGCAGCAGGTATCGGGGTGGTCGCAACCCTGCTGGTATCGGGTTGCGCCTTGGTGCCCCCCGAGCCCGTCGTCACGGGTCCGTTGACGGCACCGCCGCCAGTGCCCTTGCCGCCCACTGCGGTTGCCAATGGCTCTATCTATCAGCCCACTGCATATGGCAACTATCCGCTCTTCGAGGATCGTCGGCCCCGAAACGTCGGGGATATCGTCACGGTGGTGATCCAGGAAAAAACCAACGCAGCCAAAAGCGTGGATACCAGCACAGACCGCAACGGCAGCGCCAGCATGAACATCGGCATTACGCCGGCCATTCTGCCCACCGACCTTGGCCCCAAGCAAAATTTTCAAACCGGCAGCGGTAATAAATCGCAGGGCAAGGGGTCCAGCAGCGCCACCAATCTGTTTAGCGGCACGCTCACCACCACCGTGATAGGTGTGTTGCCCAACGGCAATTTGCAAATTGCCGGCGAGAAACAGATCGCCATTAACCGTGGTAGCGAATACGTGCGGTTTTCCGGTGTGGTTGATCCTCGCTCCATTACCGGCAGCAACACCGTTGCGTCCACTCAAGTGGCGGATGCCCGTATCGAATATCGCAGCAAAGGCGTGATGGATGAAGTGCAGACCATGGGTTGGCTGCAGCGCTTCTTCCTGAATGTCGCACCGTTCTGATGCCATGATCCAAAAACTTGTCGCACTCAATCATCCGATGGTCAGCTTTCTAAAGCTTGGCCTTGTGCTGTTGCTGGCGGTCGCAGGCCTGATGCCAGTCGCGGCACAAGCCGACCGCATCAAAGATCTTGCAAGCTTTACCGGGGTGCGCGAAAACCCCCTGATCGGGTATGGCCTGGTGGTTGGCCTGGATGGCAGCGGCGATCAGGTTCGCCAAACGCCGTTTACCCAGCAAAGCCTTACCAATATGCTGTCGCAGCTGGGTGTTACGGTGCCACAGGGCACCAACATGCAGGTTAAGAACGTGGCCGCCGTGATGGTTACCACGCGCCTGCCCGCGTTTGCGCAGCCAGGCCAAAGCCTGGATGTGGTGGTGTCCTCGATGGGTAACGCCAAAAGCCTGCGTGGCGGCACATTGCTGATGACGCCCTTAAAGGGTGCCAACGGCCAGGTGTATGCACTGGCGCAGGGCAATCTGCTGGTAGGCGGGGCAGGGGCCTCTCAGGGCGGTGCCAGCGTGCAGGTCAATCAGCTTAATGGCGGCATTATTCCCGATGGCGCCATTGTCGAGCGAGGGGTGCCCACCACGTTTGTACAAAATGGTACGGTGCGGCTGGAGCTCAACACCAGCGATTTTGCCGTGGCACAAAATGTGGTGGCGGCGCTCAACAAACGTTTTGGCGGGCAAACAGCCACCGCGCTGAATGGTCGTTCCATCGAGTTGCAGGCACCCATGGATCCCAAGCGGCAGCTGGCATTTTTGTCTCAGGTCGAGAACCTCCAGGTTAATCTGCCACCGGCCAGGGCGCGTGTGGTCATCAACGCACGCACGGGCTCTGTTGTGATGAACCGCACCGTCATGGTCAACGAGGCCGCCATTGCCTTTGGCAATCTGTCTGTCACCATCAGCCCGCAACAGCAGGTCAGCCAGCCAAACACACCGTTTGGGGGAGGGCAAACCGTGGTGACCAACAATACACAGATCGAAATGCGATCCGAGAATGGCTCGCTCAAGCGCGTCAATACCAGTGCCAATCTGGCCGATGTGGTTCGGGCACTGAATGCCCTGGGGGCAACTCCCCAGGATCTTCTGTCGATTTTGCAAAACCTCAAGAGTGCCGGCGCCTTGCGCGCCGACCTTGAGGTGATCTGAGGACAGGACATGGGATTTGTCTCGCATACGCCGCTGCCGGGTTTTTCTGACAACGCTTCCGTGCTTGATTTCAACAGCCTGAACAGCCTGAAGCGCGGCGTACAGACTGACCCGCAATCCAAAGACCAGCAGCGCGAAGTTGCCCGTCAGTTTGAGGCCATGTTTATCCAGCTGCTGCTTAAAAAGGCACGGCAAACCTCGCAGCAAATGCCCTCCCTGTTCGACTCCCAGGCAACGCGGATGGCGCAAAGCCTGGGTGACGAGCAAGCTGCGCTGGCCATGGCCAATCCGGGCATTGGTTTGGCTGACGCCCTGATGGCGCAGATGCGTGGCGGGGTGCTGACACAAAATACGGCTGCGGTAACCGGTGTGCCCGAGGCAGCGCGTTCGCGCCTGCCTGGCTTGCAATCGCGGATTGGCGAAGGCCAGCGGCAGGTGGCCGATTCCATCACGTCTTTGCTGGATGTGTTGGGCCGCAAGAACCTGGGTCAAACCGTGCGTAGTGCCATCCGCGGGGCACCAGAGCATATTCAAAGCTTTGTGAACCAGATGGCTGCCGCAGCAGGCGTGGCCGCACAACGTAGCGGTGTGCCTGCCAAACTGATACTCAGTCAGGCGGCACTCGAATCCGGGTGGGGGCAGCGCGAAATCATGCGTCCCGATGGCAGCACCAGCCATAATCTCTTTGGCATTAAGGCGGGCGGCCGCTGGCGCGGAGACGTGGTGCAGGTAATGACCACCGAATACGTGGATGGCAGCCCGCGCAAGATGTTGCAGCCGTTTCGGGCCTACGACTCTTACGCGGATTCTTTCACTGATTATGCTCGCCTGATCAGTTCCAGCGACCGCTATCGCGAGGTCATGACGGCCCGCAGCGCCGAAGATGCCGCGCGCGAGGTGCAGGCAGCTGGCTATGCCACTGATCCTTCGTATGCGGACAAGCTGATCAGTATCATGGGGTATTTCAACGCTTCCTGATCGTCATTAAATTTTTGGCGTTTGCGGCCGTTATCTATATAGAAGAATCTCTGCAGGCGCCTTTGCGGTGTCTGCCAAATCGACAGGATTGCAGCATATGAATCTGGCAAATCTCGGCAAGGCAGGGCTGCTGGTAGCACAAAACCGCCTGCAAACGGCTGGCCACAATATCAATAACGCCGCTACCGAAGGCTATAGCCGGCAAACGGTGCTGGCCCAAACCGCTGGCGCCACCCCCACCTCGGCGGGCTGGATTGGCCGTGGTGTGCAGGCTGTCAGCGTGCAACGCTCTTACGATAATTTTCTGTACCATCAGCTCACGGGGTCGCTCACGCGTGGGGCGGCGTTAAAAACCTACGGCGATCAGATCAGCCAGATCAACAACCTGGTGGCCGACCGCACGGTAGGGATCTCGCCCAATATCCAAAAATTTTTCGATGGCCTCGATGCCGTGGCCTCGGCACCCGCCGATGTGGCGGGCCGGCAAGAGCTTCTGGGCCGGGCCAACAGCCTGGCCTCGCAGATCCGCGATGCCAATGCGTTTCTGGATGGCCAGCGGCAAAACGTCAATACCCAGATCGATACCACTGTTACTCAAGTCAACAGTTACCTTGATCGCATTCAGGATCTCAATCGCCAGATTGCCGTCGCCAAAGCAAGCAATCCGGGGCAACCGCCCAACGATTTGTTCGACCAGCGTGATCAGCTCACCAGCGAGCTTGGGCAAATCATCGACATCAAAACCTACGAGCAGGACGACCGCGTCAGCATCACCGTGGGTAACGGCCAGACCGTGCTGGGCGGCGACGAGGTTTATCATCTGCAAACTTTGCCCTCTGCTGCCGATCCAGGCCGGCTGGCAGTGTATTACACCGTGCTGGATGCAGGCGGCACACTCAAGCCCGTAGAAATGTCCGACGGCATGATCACAGGCGGCAAGCTGGGCGGGCTGCTCACTTTCCGTGCAGATGTGCTGGATAGCACCCAAAACGATCTTGGGCGCCTGGCCTTAGGCATTTCCATGTCTATCAACGCACAGCATGTGCAGGGCTACGATCCCTCCGGCGCAGCGGGGCTGGATTTCTTCACGGTGTCCACCCCCAAGATCATCCAAAACGAAGCCACTGTTGCCGGCACCAATCCCAGTGCCACCATTACTGATTTCAGCAAACTTACTAACAAAGATTATCGGATGGCGTTTGATGGCGCCAATTACTCTGTCACGCGAGTGCCAGACGGCACGGTGATGGGTTCGATTGCGCCCAATGCCACGGCCACCTTCGATGGTGTCGAGTTCAACACCACGCCGGTAACCGGTGCGGCAGCGGGTGATTCGTGGTTGATTCAGCCCACCCGCGAGGCCGCTGCCGGCATGAATGTCGCCATCACCGACCCAGCCAAGATCGCAGCCGCTGGCTGGGATCCAGATGCCAACTCGGGAGCGGGCGGCCCCGCCGGCTCTGCCAACGGAGACAACGCCTTGCTGCTGGCGCAGTTGCGCAGCAAAAAGATTTTGGGCGGGCTGGCCTCCGGCCCGGCGGGCCAGGGCACTATGGGCCTCAACGAGACCTATTCTCAGCTGGTCAATACCGTGGCGGTCAAGACGCAATCCAACACCACGGCACAAAAAGCTCAGGAGTCTTTGATCCAGCAAAACTTTGCCGCGCAGCAGGCGGTATCCGGGGTCAATATGGACGAGGAATACATCAACCTGCAGCAGTATCAGGAACAATACCGCGCGGCGGCGCGATTGATCGACACCGCATCCACCCTGTTTGACACTTTGCTTAGCTTGCGCAACTGATTAGCGCGCTTCGTACCAGGAAACCATCATGCGTATCAGCTCCAGCCTTGTGTTTCAGACGGGCCTGAACACCATCAATGCCCAGCAGTCCGATCTCATGCATTTGTATCAGCAGATTGGCTCTGGCCAAAAAATGGTCACGCCCGCCGACGATCCCCTTGGGGCATCCCAGGCCATCAACCTCTCGCAGTCGCAGGCACAAAACGCCCGCTATGCTGCCAATCGTGCCGTGGCCAATCAAAACCTTGGCACTGAAGAAGACGCACTGAACAGTCTCACCAGCCTGCTGGTTGATGTCCGTACCCGGCTGGTACAGGTGGGCAATGGCACGTTGTCGGATGCCGACAGGCTGACGCTGGCCAATGTGCTGCAAAACGCCCGTGATACGGCCCTGGGCATTGCGAACACCACGGATGGCAATGGTCAGTATCTGTTTTCTGGCTCAAAGGGTGGGCAACCAGCGTTTGACGCGGCGGGTGCTTATCAGGGTGATGCCTTGCAGCGCAATATCCAGGCCGATGCCACCCGCCAGATTGCCGGTAGCGATATTGGTTCTGACATCTTTGCCCGGGGACAGCCAGGCACCCTGGACTACACCTCTGCTGTGCCAAACACCAATGCGGGTACGGCAGTGTTTGGTGGGCCGTTTATTGCCGATCGCGATGCAACCACCGGCAACCCGGATGCCCGGTATTCGTTTGCGGTAACGTTTACTGCCACGGGCTACGATGTCGCGGTAACCGACCATTCAGGCGTCCTCCCCCCAGCAACTACCAGCTATCCACCGCTGGCAGCTGACGCTGCCGAAATGGATCTTGGCCATGGCACACGTGTCCAAATATCGGGTACGCCTGCGGTGGGTGACACAGTTACTGTCGATCCGCTCAAGACACAAAACCCAAATATCTTCACAACGCTGGATAATCTGGTGGCTGCACTGAATGCGCCGTCCCAAGGCGATGCAGAGGCCACAGCGTCCCTGCGAAATGTGCTCAATACGGGGATGCAGCAACTGGCCAGTAACTACGATAATGTGCTGACCGTGCGCGCCTCGATCGGTGCCCGCATGAACGAACTTCAGGCACTTGACGGCAGCGGCAGCCAGCGCAATCTGGGTTTTGCCAAGGCCTTGTCGGGCATCGAAGACCTCGATTACTACGAAGCCACCACGCAGCTCAGCCTGCGCAAGATGGCACTTGAAGGCGCTGGCCTGGCCTTCCAGACCATCCAGGGCCTCAGTCTGTTTAATCTGGGCAGCAAATAACCACAAGATTTTGTCCGGCTCGCCACTCGCGAACAGGACATATTCGGGTAAATGGGGCCTACAAGGCCCTATTTTCATGAAAACAAAAGTTGCGTGCCATGGCATGCTGATAACAGGTTCAGAGAGGTGACATGAAGCTCCGCATTTTCAAGAGGCGTTCGTTCAGCGTGTCCTTGCGCACTCGCCTCACGCTGGTCGTGGGTCTACTGTCCTTGCTTACTGTTCTGGCGGTGGGCAGCGCCTGGTTTGTGCAACAGCAAAGCCGCCAGGCACTTTCGCAATTGTCGGCCGTGGGGGTACAGGCCAATTCAGACGTTAAAAATGCCCTTATTTACGCTCAGCAGGCTGCCACGCAGGTTGATGGGGCTCTGGACATTGCCAACGAAAAGCAGCGGCTCTGGGAGCTTGGTCAGGCAGATAAATTACTGCTGCGCTCCAAAGAGCATATGCAGTCATTTCAGCAAGCCAATGCCCTGACGGGCTCTCAAGGCCAATCCCTGCAACATGTTCTGGATCGCAGTTTCAAAGATTACTGGGCACAGGTCGAACAATTGCGTGGCCTGGCTGCGCAGCAGGATGCCCAGGCATTTGAAGCCCTTAAACGTGGCAGGTTGCGTGGGGCCGCCCGGGGTATGGATCGCGCGTTTGGACAGTTTGATCAATACGTGCAGAACAGCAGCACCCAGATGCGTCAGGATCTTGCTCAGCAATTCAGCTGGGCCAACTACGGGTTCCTGGGCCTGGTTGTGGTGGCGGTGTTGCTGGCTTTGATTGCCTACCGGTTGCTCATGCGTACGGTCTTGCGGCCGTTACAGGCGATAGGACGGCATCTGCAAACGATGGCCAGTGGTCATTTGGATGTGGATATTGTGCCGCGTGGCCGGGATGAAATCGGGCTGTTGTTGCATGGCCTGAAAGACATGCGTGATGGTCTGGAAACACTGATTCTGGGTGTCCGAACCCATGTCGGCCAAATGACTTCCGGCACGCAGCGCATCGCAGCGGGTAACCAGGATCTCAGCAGCCGCACGGATCAGCAGGCGGCTGCCTTGCAACAGACGGCTGCCAGCATGGAAGAGCTTGCCAGTACCGTCAAGCAAAATGCCGATCATGCGCAGCAGGCCAACGAGCTGGCTGCCAGTGCCGCACAAGTGGCGTCTCGGGGTGGCCACGTGGTGGATGAGGTGGTGCTCACCATGCAGGGTATCTCTGGCAGCTCACAGAAAATCGCGGATATTGTTGGCGTCATTGATTCCATTGCTTTTCAGACCAATATTCTGGCGCTTAACGCGGCCGTCGAGGCGGCACGCGCCGGCGAGCAGGGCCGTGGTTTTGCTGTGGTGGCGGCAGAGGTCCGGGCATTGGCCCAGCGTAGTGCCGGTGCTGCCAAAGAGATCAAGACTTTGATCGCGGATTCTGTCGATCGTGTGCAGGCGGGTTCTGATCAAGTCAACCGGGCGGGCGAGACCATGCTGGAGATCGTGCAGGCCGTCAACAGGGTGTCAGACATCATGGCAGAAATCACCGCAGCCACCGTAGAACAATCTTCAGGAATCGATCAGATCAACCTGGCGATTATGCAGATGGATTCGGTGACACAGCAAAACGCCCAGCTGGTTCAGCAAGCGGCGACAGCTGCGGGATCGCTGGAGTCCCTGGCGCTCGAAGTCGGTGGTTCGCTGTCGGTGTTTCAGCTCAAGCAGTCTGCGCTTGCTTTACCGGCCAACTGAAAGGAATTCCAATCATGATTTATCCAGACCCCGCAACGGCCGGCTTGTTGGCTGTGGCACCCAACACCAAAAAGCCGGCGCTGGTGCCTTTCTGGCACCGGCTGTTCGGTGGCATGTCTGGCCGTCTCGCAGCCCTTTCAACTGCTGTTGTGTTGGCGGGGTGCAGTTTTACGGGCAATGGTCTGCATACGGCGGGTCTGGATCATATTGTGGTGGGTCGCACCACCTTGGCCCAGGCATCCGAGAGCCTGGGCGCGCAGCCCACCGATGTGTGGCAACAGGGAAACTCCACCCTCGTGCGCTGGGCAAACAAAGTGACAGTGGCCACAGACGCCTTTTATGTGCGTCAGGAGGTTTGGCTGCGCTTTGGCGCGGATGGCACGTTCGAGCGGATGGAAAAAAGCATCAATGTGCCCGTCTTGCGTCACCCTAAGACGGCTGCACAGGCGGATCAGGAAGCTGCACAGAAAAAGCCTGCCACCCACCAGGCCTTGGCCACGGAGGGCCAGGCAAGGCCTGCGGAAGACATGATTTTCATTCCGGGCAATGGCGAACCTGTCACGGGCCCCGTGCCTGTGGTGCCGCCTGCCAAAATTGTGCCAGTTGTCCCCGTGGCGCCCTCTGCAAAGGGAGCTTCGTCGGGCCTTGCACCTGCGCACACCTTGGTTACGACAGAAATTTCGGCAACGCAGCCGTTGTTGCCGGCAGGCTCGCGTATCACCCCGGTGGCAACCTACCCTTTGCCGGGGCAGCACTAAGCGCTAAAGGCCAGCCAGGCCTCGCGCAATCTGCGCCATGGTCTGGTAGCCAGACTCAAACAGCTGGGTCAGGAACTCTTTGCTTTGGGGCAGTACGATCGCCAGCATCACCAGACCGGTCGTCAGCGTAATCGGAAAACCAACTGCAAAGATCGATAGTTGTTGGGCAGTTCGATTAAGAATCCCCAGCGAAAGATTGATTGCCAACAGCACGATCAGGATGGGCAAGGCCAGCAAAATCCCTGAAATCCATAGTTGGCCGCTCCATTCCATCAGCGCACCCCAGCCATTGACGTTCAGGGACGCCCCGACGGGCAGCAGATCAAAGGTTCTCACCAGGCCATCGAGCATCAGCAAATGCCCGTTGACGGCCAAAAACATCAGCAAAGCCACCAGATTGATCAGGCGCGACAGCACAGCGGTGTTGGCGCCAGTTGCAGGATCAAAAAACGAAGCAAAGGCAAGCCCCATTGGCAGGCCGATAAACTCACCAGCCATCATGGCGGCGGTGAAAATCAGGCGCATGCAAAAGCCCAGTGCCATGCCGATCAGCACCTGCTGCAATGCGATAAGCAGGCCTGCATAAGAGGAGGGGACGACTGCCGGCATCGGGCCGATCAAGGGCGCGACAACCAGGGTAAGCACCACGGCCAGCCCCACCTTGATGCGCACTGGTACGGTGGCCTCTCCGAAGATGGGGGCCATGGCCACCAGCCCGCCAATGCGAAACAGCGGCCACAGGAAGTTATTGATCCAGCCGTACAGTTGATCGAGCGTGAAATCGATCATGGGGCCGTCAGCTGGCCAGACCCGGGATGGCGTCCAGCAGGGAGCGGATGTAGTCCACCATCGTGTTCAGCAGCCAGGGGCCCAGCAACACCAGGGTGGCGCCCACAGCCAGCAGCTTTGGGATAAACGACAGGGTCATCTCGTTGATTTGAGTGGCGGCCTGAAAAATGCTGATCAGCAGACCCACCGCCAAGGTTACCAGCAGCAGCGGACCGGCGATCATCAGCGCAACCCGCAAGGCCTGGTAAGTCATGGACATGACCGATTCGGGTGTCATGGGTACCCCCCTATTGATAGAAGCTGCGGGCCAGTGAGCCCAGCAGCAAATGCCAGCCGTCAGCCAGCACAAACAGCATCAGCTTGAATGGCAGCGAGATGGATACTGGTGGAACCATCATCATCCCAAGGGCCATCAGCAGGCTGGCGACAACCAGGTCGATGATGAGAAACGGAATGAAGATGGTAAAGCCGATCTGAAATGCGGTTTTGAGCTCGCTCGTGACGTAGGCGGGCACAAGCACCCGCAGCGGCGTGGCTTCGGGGGTTTCCAGTGGGCCCACCTTGGCCATTTCTGCAAACATGGTGAGGTCGGCTTCGCGGGTTTGGTGCAGCATGAAGGTTTTCAGGGGGGCTGCGCCGCGATCAAGGGCCTCCTGAAAAGAGATCTGGTCTTGTGTCAGTGGCTGGTAGGCCTGTGTGTAGATCTGATCGAAAACCGGCGACATCGTAAATAAGGTCAGAAACAGTGCCAGCCCCACCAAAATGGTGTTGGGTGGCGATACCCCCGTACCCAGCGCATTACGCAGCAGGCCCAGCACGATGATGATACGGGTGAAGCTGGTCATCATCAGCAGTGCCGCCGGCAAAAACGACAGCATGGTCAGCAGCACCAGCGTTTGTACGCTTAGCGACCACGTCTCGGAGCCATTGGGGCCTGGCGTGGTGGTTAGCGCGGGCAGGGTTGCCTGGGCCAGGGCGCTGCCCGGCCACAGCATCCATAGCAGCAGGCCAAGCGGCAATAGCCGCCAAGCGCGGACCGCTGTTTGCCGGTAAGCCGGATAAAGGAAAGAACAGTCAGACATCAGGACCCAGCGATGGTTTTGTCCAGCATCTGGCTGAAGTCATCCGGGCCGGGCTGCGGATTGCTTGGGCCGGGTAGGGTGTGCAGCACGCTGATGTGTTGCGGGGTGACACCCAGCACCAGACGGGTGTTATCGATTTGCACGACGGTGATTGCACACCGGGATCCGAGGCTTTGGCTGCCCAACACGCGCAGATTGATGGTTTTGGATGCATTGCGGATCCAGCCGCCACGGCGGGCAAACCAGGCAAAGGCCAGCAGCAAAGCCAGGACAAACAGCAATGCCCCTAAAACCTGCAGAATCTGTCCCTGGCTCATCCGGTTTAACGCCGGTTGTTCAGACGTGCAATCCGGTCTGAGGGCGTGATGATATCGGTTACCCGGATACCGTATTTTTCGTCGACCACGACGACTTCGCCCTGCGCAATGAGGTAGCCATTGACATAAATATCCATGGGTTCGCCGGCCAGGCCGTCGAGCTCGACCACCGAGCCTTGGCCCAACTGGAGAATATTTTTGATGGTGAGCCGTGTGCGACCGAGTTCGACAGATAGCTGGACGGGGATGTCCATGATCATGTCGATGTCGCTATCACCGTCGGCCGCTTGGCCCACCAATGGCTGAAACACCTGGGCAGCTGCTGTTTGAGCTGCTGCGCCGGTGTCGCTGGGCGCACTGGCGGACGATTGTTCGGCCAGTGCGGCGGCCCAGTCGTCTTCTGCACCCAGCCCTGCGGCCTGGGTAGGTTGGTCGTGCGCCGTCTGTTGCTGTTCAGCCAAGGCAGCGGCCCAATCATCCTCGAGGTTGGGAGAGGCGGGGGAGTCCGGCTGTTGGGGCTCCTGGGTGTCGTCGTCTTTGATATCGCTCATTTCTGGGTGCGGGCTAGCAGTTTTTCGGAATCCCCCGGTGCCGCAAGGATCTTGTGTACACGAAGGGCATAACGGCTGTTAAAGGTGCCATATGTGCAGTCGAGCACCGGAACACCGCCGACACGGGCCGTGACATTGGGTTGGACTTCGACAGGCAGAACATCACCCACCGACAGGTGCAGGAGCTTGGCTATGGAGGTTTCGATACGGGCAAACTCGACGCTGAGCTCGACCTCTGCGCTGCGGACTTCGCGCGACAGCTGCTGTGTCCAGCGCTGGTCGATGGCGTCAGTGGCCGATTGCTGCAAGGGTCGCGTCAGGATGTCGCGGATGGGTTCAAGCATGGAATAGGGCAGGCAAATATTCAGCTTGCCACCTGTTGAGCCAAGCTCGATGTTGAATGTCGAGAGTACCACCACGTCGTTGCCCGAACCAATATTGGCAAACTTGGTGTGCATCTCCGAGCGAATGTACTCGGACTGGATCGGGTAGATGTTTTCCCAGGCCTCGCCATAGCAGTCGAGGGTGAGGTTGAGCAATCGCCGGATGATCCGCTGCTCGGTGTTGGTGAAATCGCGGCCTTCGATGCGGGTGTTGTAGCGGCCGTGCCCACCAAACAGGCTGTCGATGACCAGAAATACCAGGTTGGGATCAAACGTAAACAGCCCCACACCACGCAGTGGTTTGAGTCCCACCAT
Organism: Castellaniella sp. FW104-7C03; assembly: GCF_040276085.1. Lineage (NCBI taxonomy): Bacteria > Pseudomonadati > Pseudomonadota > Betaproteobacteria > Burkholderiales > Alcaligenaceae > Castellaniella > Castellaniella sp. FW104-7C03. The sequence continues at coordinate 56,929 of NZ_JBELOK010000011.1, read as the reverse complement.
ATTGAGGTTGCTGGGAACCGGCAGATTGCGTTCGAAGTCTGAATATTTCAGGATCTTGATCGCATTGACGGTGATGTCGGCGTTGCGTCGCATGAAGCCGAAAAACATGGATCTCAGTCGACGCGCAAATCGCTCGTTGATGAGCTCGAGGGTTTGCATGCGGTGGCGCACCACGCGGTCGGGAGAGCTGAGGTCGTAGGGACGAACACCGTCCTGTGGCTCGGCTGCCGCCTGTGGGGAGGAGGATTCCTCGCCGGTTACCCCAGCCAGCAGGGCATCGACTTCATCCTGTGAGAGCATGCTTTGGTAAGGCATTACTGCACCACGAACGCTGTGAAGAGCACGTCGGAAATTTGTGGCGCCGGCAGTTGCGGCGCGAAGGTTTTGGAGAGCCCGACCTTCAGGGCGCTGCTAAGCGCCTGCCTGCCCTCGGGCGTTTGCACCTGGGCCAGCGGTTGTGAAGACAAGACCTTCAGGATTCTGTCGCGTACTTCGGGCATGTAATCCTCGATCTGTTTGCGGGAGGCTTCGTCGGCCAGTCGCAAGGTAATCGCGGTATACAGGATGCGGTTTCGCATCTCGCCATAGAGCGTGACAGTGAATGGTTCGAGCTCTGCGAAGATCGGCGCGACCACCACAGGCGCAGCGGGCGCAGGCACAACGGTTGCGGCCATGTTGGCTGCGGGAGTGCTCGGGCTGTTTCTGTTCATGAACAGCATGGTGCCGCCCACAGAGGCGCCAATGATAATAATGAGCAGGAGGATAAATTTAAGTAGCCTGAGCATGATTCCGGGTTATGGGGTCGCGGAGGTAGAGAGCTGCATTGTAATGGGTGAGTACCGGGTGGCGTGCGATCAGGCGAAGGTATCGACGATCGCGTTGGGGCGGTTCACGGCGCGTGGTATGGGGCTGGTGCCGGTGATAACACTGGTATCGCTGCTGCCATCCAGGCTGAACACGGTGCCATCCTTGGGTTTGTTGTTGTCAGAAGATTCGGCATACTGCTGCCTGGGCTGGTCGCTGACGCTGGTTTGGCCCAGAGACACGCCCGCTTGCGCCATCTGTTGTGCAAGCTGGGGCAAGGCGTTTTCGAGGGCCTGACGGACATTGGCGTGCGGCGAGACAAACGAGGCCTGGGTGCCGGCATCTCCGAGGTGCAGGGTGATGCGCACGGGGCCGAGTTCTGGGGGATTGAGTTGCATCTGAACCGTGTGACCCGAGCCTGTGACGCCCGATTGAACCAGATTGAACAGCTGCCGGCTTACGTCTTGCGGCCATTGCGGGCTGTTGAAAGGAGTGGCCACAGTAATTTGCTGGGGCAGGCCAGAGGCCGCGGGCATCAGGGGGGGCTGTGCGGCTGCCAGGGCGTTTGTGGTGTCCAGGGTGTGGGAAGCGGAAAATACTGCCGGAAGCGCTGGCCCGTGCCGAAGCAGCGTGTCGGCGCTGGTGTGGCTGGCAGATTGGCGGCCAACGAGGGCGTCGGCTGAAGCAGCCCGGATACTGGCGGTATTGGCGGCCTGTGCGGGTGCAACCAAGCCGGCCACTACACTTTGTTTGCCAGAAGAGGCGTGCCGGGCATCCGTGTTGGGAGCCGTCAGCGGTTTATCTTTTATGAAGTCGGGGTCTTGCAAAGCCGCATGTGCGGTTTCCGGCCGGCTGTTTGCGGGGCTGGCCGCAAGGGCGTTGCTTGCATCGTCTGGCAGTGCCAGGCCTGCAGGGGTGATCAGGCTGCTGGTGCGCTTGGCGGGGGTATCAGTAGTACCCGTGCTGCTTCCGTGGCCCTGGTTGCTGAATCGCGCCAACGCAGAAGGCTGTACCGGCAGCTGCATCATGGGCAAGCCCGTGCTGTCGAGGATCAGCGCCAAGGTTTCGTCAGGGCCCAGGGCATCGTGTTGCTTGGCTGTCTCAGCGGCAGCTTCGTGAGCGCCCGGCTGGTGTGATTCTGTGGTCTTGGATTGCTCTTTGGTGCTGGTGCTGTGCCGTTGCTGCTGGCCCGACAGCACATTGGAGAACGCGGGCGCGTTGTTTGTGGCGGTGTCGGCCGGACGCGCTGCGGTGTCGGCGGGAGCCGGACTGGCGGAGATGGCAGGAAGCACAGGCATGTTCATGGCAATGACGGATTCAGTGGGTCTGGCGTAGCCGTCGGTAAAGACTGGCTGCAGCTTCGTCGCTGGCTCGCTGGTCACGGCGCTGCTCTCGGAGTTGCAGTTGCCGGGTCTGACGGGCTTTTAATGTTTCGTAGGAATTTAATTGGCGTTTTTCGTGGTGCCACTGCTGACGCCCGGTGTCGATTCGTGAGTCGATCTGGGCAATGATCCTATTTTGCTGCGAAATGGCCTCATCCAATGTGGTGATAAAGTGCCTAAAGTTATGGTAATTCGAGGCAGTTACACCGCTTTCGGTGGTGTCCTGCAGACGCCGGGTGTAGTCGGAGCGATAGTGATCCAGCGTATTGAGCTGGTTTTGTGCCTCACGACGTTGTGTGCCGAGATTGGCCAGTGCGCGCCCGGCATCTTCCAGTTTCTCTTGTGCGAGGTTGATCAGCACATCCAGCGGAGTCTCATGATTCATGCGAAATCTCCTGGCCCATTACGCCGCCCAGCGCAGCCACCGCGGTGGGGTAATCGATCCGTGTATCGATACCTTGTTGCAGGTAACCCTCCAGCCAGGGATAGCGTTCGATGGCCTGGTCGATTTCAGGGTCGTTGCCTGCAGTGTAGGCACCTACTGCGATGAGGTCGCGGTTGCGCTGGTAACGCGACACCATCCGCTTGAATTGATGCACGCAGCGAAACTGGCTGGCGGGCACAATTGCCGACATCACACGAGAGATGGATGCCTCGATGTCGATGGCAGGGTAGTGTCCCGATTCGGCCAGTGTGCGCGACAGCACAATATGCCCGTCCAGAATTGCCCGGGCGGAGTCTGCAATGGGGTCCTGCTGGTCATCACCTTCGGTGAGTACTGTGTAAAAAGCCGTGATCGACCCTGCCTCGTAGCCGTCTTGTGGTGCGCCATTGCCCGCTCTTTCTACCAGGGCAGGCAGTTTTGCAAACACCGAAGGTGGGTAGCCTTTGGTGGCAGGTGGCTCTCCGATGGCCAGGGCAATCTCGCGCTGGGCCATGGCGTAGCGCGTCAGAGAGTCCATGATCAGCAAGACATGCTTGCCACGGTCGCGGAAAAACTCGGCCAGCCGGGTGGCGTACACCGCACCTTGTAGCCGCAGCAGTGGCGAGACATCGGCGGGCGCTGCCACCACCACAGATCGGGCCAGGCCTTCTGCCCCCAGATTGAGTTCGATGAATTCCTTTACTTCGCGGCCACGCTCGCCAATAAGCCCCACCACGATGACATCTGCCTGGGTGTAACGGGCCATCATGCCCAGTAGCACGCTCTTGCCTACGCCAGAGCCTGCAAACAGGCCCATGCGCTGGCCGCGGCCGATCGTCAGCAGGCCATTGATGGCCCGCACTCCCACATCCAGCACAGTATCTACAGGGGCCCGCGTCAGTGGATTGATCTGGATGGCGCTCAGGGGCGCCATATCAAGATCAGTTGGCAGAGGCTTGCCATCCAGAGGCCGGCCGGCGCCGTCGAGTACCCGGCCCAATAGTGCCAGCCCCACGGGCAGGTGTCTTGCCTGGTCTGCGCCGGGCGCGTAGGGGGCTTCTTGATAGGTTGTGGGCAGGCGGACGGGATCGAGCAACAGGGTTTCGGCCGGCACTACCCGTGCGCCGGGTCGCAGGCCCGTGATGTCTCCCTGGGGCATCAGGTACAGGGTATCCGAGTGGAAGCCAACAACCTCGGCGTCTGCCCAAAGGTTTCGGCCTGGGGATACCTGCACCTGGCAGGCAGCCCCTACGGGCAGTTGCAGACCAGTGGCTTCGAGCACAAGCCCTGTGGCCCGCGTCACGCGGCCTTGACGCCTTGTGGCCTGCCGTGCTTCGATGCGATCCAGACACACGCCAAGCTGGGCGCGCCAGCGGGCGCCCGGTGTGTCCAGGGGGGTGTCAGCGGCTACCATGGCCAGAGGGCTGGGCAGGGGCGGCTTGTCCCAGCGATGCAATGATGCGTTGCCAGCGCATCTCAAGAGTGGCATCCACTGAACCCAGGGCGGTCTCGGCGACGCAGCCACCTCGCGTCAGGTGCTCGTCGGCGATCAGCCGGTAGTGGCTGATTTCGGGGTTTTGCTGCAGAAAGGGGCTGACCAGGGCAAGGTCATCCGGGTGCAGACGCAAATTGAGGGGGGCGCTGGGTTCTGGCCGCGCCTGCAAAACCTCTTGTACGACAGCCAGGATGTGATCAGGGTGCTCGCGCAGCTGATCCTGCAGCACCTGCTCGGCGATCCGCGTAGCCAATTGGATCAGAGACTGGCCGACTTCTTCTTCGAGCTGATTCAGGGCATGGGCACAGGTTTGTGCCAATGCATCCAGCCGCGCGGCGTTTTCTTGCAGCACGGCGCTGCCTTCGGTACGCCCGGACTCATAGCCTTGAGCCTGGCCTTCGACGCGGCCAGCGGCCAGCCCGGTGGCATGGCCTTCGGTGTGTCCGGCGGCAAGCCCTTGTGCGTGGCCGTCTGCCAGGCCCTTTTCGAAGCCTTCCTGGTATCCCTTTTCCAGGCCCTCTTTGCGCGCCTGTGCCAAGGCCTGTGCACGTCTTTTCAGTGCTTCGGCCTGGACGGGCGGCGCATCGCTGGCACGTCGTTTCTGTTGCGTGCGCAAGGCCTCCAGGGAATCCATCTCCCAGCGCTGCCAGCGGGCACGCGCCTGGAGATCGGAAGAGGGCTTGTCAGACATATTGGTCGTTGCCCATGCTCAGGTTGATCTGGCCGGCATCGGCCAGTTTGCGCGCCACCATAAGAATGGCTTTTTGCTCGGCCTCCACGCGCGATATCCGCACGGGGCCTTGTGCCTCGAGATCATCGCGCAGGATTTCAGCAGCCCGGTTGGACATGTTCTTGAAGAATTTGGCGCTGAGTTCTTCGCCGGCACCCTTGAGTGCAATAGTTAGCGAGGCGGTGTCGATTTCTTTGAGGATCAGCTGGATAGCGGCGTCTTCGACATCGGCCAGGTTGTCGAACACAAACATTTCGTCGACGATGCGCTGGGCGAGGTCGGCGTCGACTTCGCGCAGGCTGCTGACGACGGCTTCTTCCTCGGTGGTGTTCATGAAGTTCAGGATTTCGGCCGCAGTGCGCACGCCACCCATCTTCGAGCGCTTGGCCCCCTGGCCGGAGAGTACCTGATTGAGCACTTCGGTGAGTTCGTGCAGGGCAGCCGGCTGCACGCCACCGAACGTAGCGATCCGCATCATCACATCGTTGCGCAAACGTTCGTTGAGCAGCGCCAGGATGGCTGATGAGCGATCGCGCTCGAGGTGTACCAGGATGGTTGCGATGATCTGGGGGTGTTCGTCGGCGATGAGCTCTGCCACGTTGGCAGGCTCCAGCCAGTTCAGGGCGTCGATACCTGAGCCGGTACCTTCGCCCGCCTCGAGAATATCCTCGATCAGACCTGCTGCACGATCGGTGCCCAGGGCCTTGGTGAGTACAGAGCGGATGTAATCATCCGACCCCAGGGTGACGGCCATGAACTGATCAGCCTCGCGCCGGAAATCTTCGAGGACATTGTCGACATCCGCACGAGTAACCTGTTTGAGATTGGCCATGGCTGAACCAACCTGCTGTACTTCACGCGAGGACAGGTATTTAAAGACTTCGGCTGCGGCATCCTCACCCAGAGACATCATGAGGATTGCGCAACGGTCAAGATCAGCGTCAGGATTTGGCATTTTTCGGATTCATCCAGGATCTCATCACCATGGCAACAGCACGCGGGTCACGTTGGGCAAGTTCGCGTGCAGTTTCGAGGTTTTCTTCGTAGCGGTTCAGCTCGGATTCGCGCAGCTCTTCTTGTCGCCGCTGTTCACGCATGGTTTCCAGATGAGCTTCGCCTTTCACGCGCTCAACCTGGGCATTAGCGTAGCCCTGCACGATCGGCCGAACCACCGAGCGCCAAAGGAAGAACAGCAACGCCAGAATCAGCAGCACCTTGCCGATCTGCAGCGCCAGCGCTTGATAGGTCGGGTTCTCCCAGACCTTCAGGGAGGGCTCTTGATTGGTGAATTCACTATTGACCACGCTCAGTGTGTCGCCACGCTCTGTCGAGTAGCCCATCGCCTGTCTGACCAAGGCGTTGATGTTGTCCATGTCGGAGGCGTCCAAGGGTGCGGGCTTGCCATCCTTGTCGCGATAGTTGACAACCACTGCCACAGACAAGCGTTCGAGGGTGCCGAGTTCGTGCTTGACGTGGCTGATCGTGCGATCCACCTCGTAGTTGATGGTAGCATCGTTGCGCACGGACCCCCGGTTGGAACTTGTGACTGGCGTGCCATTGGGCACGGCCGGGGCATTGGCCTGGCCGGCCGTTTGCGCGGCTGGGTTTGCCGCGTTGCCCGGAGCAGCGGGTGTCTGGATGGGGGCGGTGGCATTGGCAGGTGCTTGATTGCTGAGCGCACCAGGTACGCCTTCCGGCGAGCGCGCGCCGTTTTGAGCGGAGTCGCTGGTTTGCTTGCTGCGAATGGCCGCCGTACCCGGTGTTTCGTTGGGTCGATAGACTTCGGAGGTTTGTTCGCGCTGGGAGAAGTCTACCGAGGCGCTGACTTGGGCACGCACATTGCCTGGGCCCACAATCGGATTGAGCAGGGTCAGGATTCGCTGGGTTGTGCGTTGTTCGATGTCAGTGACGAAGTTGCGGCGTGTGCTGTCGGTGCCCGCCTCGTTGCCCGGATTGGACAGCAGGTGGCCGTTTTGATCGACGATTGAGACGTTTTCAGCGTTGAGATTGGGGACGCTGGAGGACACCAGCCAGGTAATGGCCGAGACTTGCGACTCGCTGAGGCTGCGTGAGGGGAATAGGGTAACCAGCACCGAAGCAGTGGGTGCTTCACGATCGCGGACAAACAGCGACTGGCGGGGGATGGCCAGGTGAACGCGGGCAGATTTAACACTTTGCAGCGCTTCAACCGACCGGGCGAGTTCTCCTTCGAGGGCCCGCTGATAGGTGATTTGTTCTGTAAATTGGCTGGCCCCAAACTGGGGTTTGTCCAGCAGCTCGAACCCCACACTACCACCGCGCGGCAGGCCTTGCTCGGCCAATTGCAGGCGCAGCGTATAGACCTGGTCGGCCGGCACCAAAATGGTGGCGCCGTTGTCTGCAAATTTATAGGGGATGTTGCGTTGGTTCAGGACGGAAACAATGGCGCCGCCATCTCGCGATTCGACGTTGGAAAACAGTGTTTTGTAGTCTGCCTCACGCATCCACATGGACGCCACGACGACCAGGGCCAGTAGTGCAGCGCCCAAGCCCAGAAGCACCGGGCGTGGCAATGCTGCTACCCGTGCGAACACGGGGCTTTTGCTTGTCCAGTCGGCAATGGGATTCATCGGAAAACAGTAACAGTGAGTGCCATCAGGCGATGCCCGGGCCAGGAGAAATGTGTCTGGATGATGTGCATGCTGATGCGGCAGTGTATCGAAGGGACCGCCGCCATTATGGCGTTAATCGTCTTGTGGGCAAGCCCTGAAAAGCGTGGATTTTGGGGCTTAGTTAGCCTGATACGCTGAATCGCACAAACTACCCCGACAACAGGCCACTATTGATGGCAATCCTTAACTTCCAAGCGCGTATATTACAACGCTGATACATTCTCTGAACAGCCTGCCTTTTGTGTGGGCGCCTTGTTGGTTTGGTTTCCATGATCAATTCCCAAGCTTTGGCCAGCGTCGAAAACCTCTTGTCCCAGATGCGCTCAGTTGCCCGTGCGTCCCAGGGGCTTTCCGTTCAGCCTCAGTCCGGCCCTGCTCAGGCATCAGGTGGTTTTGCCACTGAGCTTGCCCGCTCCCTTGATCGGGTATCGCATGCGCAAAATGCAGCTAACGCCCAGGCACGCGCCTTCGAGCTTGGTGACCCAAGCGTGTCGCTGAGCAATGTCATGATCGACCTGCAAAAGGCTGGTTTGTCTTTCCAGGCCAGCGTGCAAGTACGTAATCGCCTGGTAGAAGCCTATAAAGAAATTGCCAATATGGCGATTTAAGGCGCTGAGGCAGCTGCCTGGCCTGGCCGGGCAACGTCTGCCTCGGCTTTTTTGATCACCCCGTCTTCTCCGTTATCCAGCGCATACAGCCATGCCAGCAGTTCGGCAATGGCCACATAAAGCTGGGGCGGGATATGTGCATCCAGATCTACCTGCATTAAAAGCCCCACAAGCTCGGGAGACTCGTGCACGTACAGGCCGTTGTCGCGTGCAGTACGGATGATGGTTTCTGCCAGATTGCCGTAGCCCTTGGCAACCACCCGAGGAGCATTGTCCTTGGGGTCATAGGCCACAGCAACAGCGCTGGGCCGTTGAGAGAGGTCAGATTGCCGGGGTTTCATCTGGTTCATCATCCAAAACAGGATCTGGCGGCAAAGCATCCGGGGCAGGATCCTGGCTGTGGATAGACAACTGGCTGGCTTGCAGGCCGTGTGCCAATAACCTGGATCTCAGCAGCTCTAAAGCCTCGCTGAGGCGTGGCGCAGAATCCGGTGCGGTCAACCGCATCAGCAGTTGATCCCCTGAAAGATTGATCCGCGCCTTCACTTCGCCCAGCACAGGTAGACGTATCGTGATCCCGGTAGACCAGAACTCGGCGTCCGTGCCGGGTTGTTGGCCATCGCCTGGCTGGCGCCGGGCAACTTCCCAGTGCATGTCGGTACCAGGCCAGGCTTCTCCCCGCCAGGCAAAGGCTTGCTGGGCCAGGACATCCAGTTGTTGGCGCACTATCTGCTGAACTTGGGGGTCGATGCTGGCGGCCAATAATGCATGGGCGGATGCGGCAGCCGGGCTTGGCAACGCGGGGGCTGCCGGTGGCGCTGTGGGAATAGGGGTGCCGGGCAGGTTGGGCTGCTGGGATGAGGGCCCTGATGTTTGGGCTTGCTGTACCAGGGCGCTGAGCGATGTGGGTGTCGCAGAGGCTGGCCCCGAAGCTGTTTGTCCTTGGGACAAGCTGGGCTGGGCCTGCGTCTGGACTTGCCCTTGTGGTTCTTGCCGCAGCAGCTGTGCGGGCAGTTTTCCCGCAGCCACTTGTGTCAGGTGCGATTCGTAAAACAGGCCACTGTTTTGGACAGACTGGGATAATGCCTGAGACAGCCGTGCAGACAAGGCGCCGGGTTGATCTAGTGCTGTGGCCAGTTGTGCCCACACCTGATTGGCGCTTACCGCTGGCCGGGTAGTGGCGGAGGCAGCGTTTGCTGATGTGTTGGCGGCCCCCTGTGCCCCCTGGCTTTGATTGGCTGGCGCGCTTGGTGCGCCATCGGCCGGCCGGCCGGAGGCGGGCAGTAGTAGAGGCGCCTTGCCCTGGATGGCTGCCTGGCCTTCGGGAAACTGGTTTAAAAGCGCGAGAATGATACGGGCCGCGTGGCCCAGGGTGGTGGGTGCCGACTGCGTGGCACCGCGAAATGTTGTTGCGCGCCCCAGCAGGTTGTCCAGCTGCATCTCGCGCGTGGCTTTGCCCACGGCTGCGCGTCGTTGCCCTTCTGCGTTGGCTTGATCAACCGATTGTTGGGGGTCGCGCTGAACGGTGTTGCGTAAGGCGTTGGGGTTTTCGGGGCTGCCGGGTTGCGGTACTGCCTGGGGGCCGGCTCCTGACACCACATTGGCTTGCTGCCCAAGCGTAGCGCCCAGTGCCGCGTCCAGGCGCTGGATAAGCAGGGTGCCAAGATTGGAGGGAGCCCCGATGCTCATGGCTTATTGAGGACGGACAGTACTGTAATAAGTTTGCAATACGGTCCGTTGGCGTTTGATGGTGCCCAGCAGGTGCCCCAGGCGATCGAGCTCGGGGGCAACCAGTTTGCGGATCTGTGCGTCGTCGTCGAGGATGCGCACCAGAAGATCCCGGCGTGCTGCGCGGTCTTCGGTGTCTAGGGGCCCTAGAAGCCGGAGCTTGTCGACTGCCTGGTGGTACTGCTGGCCCAGGGAGAGAAGATCATCCCATTGCTTGGATTGCGCAAGCGTACGCATCCGCGCCGAGATGTCGGCGATGGCCTGATAGTGCTCCAGCAGAGTATCCTTGCTTGCGTTCAATCAGGGTGCCTATTGAGGGTCGCGAGTGGAGGAGGGCTGAAACTGGGGGTCAACCGCCGTGTACCAGGCCTGGGCCAGGTCGCCAAGCTGCTTTTCAGCAGATGCAAGTTTTTCGGTGTCGCTGTGCAGGTTGGCCAGCATCAGGTCTCGCACAATGATTTCGTACGAGGCAATCAATAATTTGGCGACCTCGCCGCCACGCTCGGTATCCACCCCTGCCTTCAGGCCCGAGTCAACAATATCAATTGCCTTGGAGATGGCCTTGCCCCGGGCCGCGATGTTGCCAGCCTGAAAATAATGGCGGGCCTGCGTCAAGGAGGTGAGTGCCCCCCGGAACAGCAACGAAATCAGTCTCTCAGGTGAGGCACTGAGTACCTCGGTTTCGAGTCCGATGGTGGCGTAAGACCCGGTGGCGCGTGCTGACCGGGATCGTGGGGCGTAGGTCATCATGGTGCTTTATTTCTTGGCAGTGCCGAGCGCACTGAGCTGTTGTGTGAGGTAGCTGCTGAGGGAGTTCATTTGCGACACCATCGCATCAAGCTGAGTAAATTGTGTGCGGTAGGTGCTCATGCGTTGTTCGATACGATCGGCGGTGGCTTCGTATTGCTCCTGGATGTCGGCAACGGTTTTGGTGAGGCCGTCCTGGGCGCTGCTAAGCATGCCACCGGTTTTGGTAAAGGTATCGGCGGTATCGCTGACCCGCTTGCCAATACCGGTATCGCTGGTAAACAAAGAAGTAACACCTGACGTGTTGTCGGCCAGGGCTGCGCTGAGCTTTGTGTCGTCGATCTGGAGCTCGCCGGTTTTGGGGTCGGTGGTGATGCCGATCTGAGACAGGTTGGTGCCCTGGGAGGCGTCAAAGCCGCCCAAAATGGCATCCCGCATGCGGGTTTGCACTGAACGCGCGACGGAGTCGCCGGTCAGTGCCGATGAAGTCTGGCTATCAACGTTATAGGACGTGAGCGACTTGAGTGTACCCAACAGGCTGTTATACGAGCTGACGAAATCCTGTATGGCCTTTTTGGCAACAGAATCGTCTTTTGACAGTGAGACCGTGGCTGCGGTTGTCGTGGTTTGATTGAGTGTCAGGGTGACGCCGTCGATCACGTTTTCGACGGTGTTGGTGGCGCTGGTGATGTCTACGCCATTGATGTTCAGCAGGGCATCCTGGGCCGCCTGGCCCTGGGTGACATTGGCTGCATCGGTACCGGCGTACTGCAGGAAGCTATCGAGGGTGGCGTTGTTGGCAACCGAGATGTTGCTGACCGCGTTTTGCGCACCGGTTTCGCGACTGGTCAGTAACAGGCGATAAGGGGTGCCGCTGCCGTCGTTGATGACGGTGGCGTTGACGCCGATGTCTTTATCGTTGTTGATGGCATTTGCCAGGCCGTTGAGCGAGGTGTCCTGGCCGGTGAGATCCAGTGACTTGGTGGTGCCGTCTTGCAGAGTGATCGACAAGGTGCCGTCCGTACCAATGGCGCTGGTGCGATCGGCTTGGCCTGCAAAAACCAGTGTTTGGGAGGTAGCCAGTTGGGACACCTGGATGGAATACTGCCCTGCAATGGCCTTGTTGGTGCTGCTGACTGAGATGGCTTCAGAACTGGATTTGGCAGCGATTGCACCAAACGTATCAGTTTTGCCAACGGTTTCAGCTGATTTTTGAAACGACGCGATGGCATCCTTGAGCTTGCCATAGGCTGTGAGCCTGGCCTGCGCAACGGCCTTGCGGTCGCTGATAACCGCCAGCACCTGGTTTTCGTTTTTTTGCAGGTTGTTAAGCAGGTCGGTAAGTGGCAGCCCGGACAAGCCGAGAGAGGAAACAGTTGCCATGGTAAGTACTCCGTTTTATCCATTATGCGCTGGTTCGGCTCTGGGCAAAACCAGCGACAAGGGTGAGATTCAGTTTTTGTTCAGGCTTTGGTGTCTACCCCGGAGCCCTGCAGTTGCACAATCATTTTTGCAATGCGCAACATGGCTTCGGAGGGAATTTTTTTGATGACGTCGCCGCTGGCGCTGTCGATGATGGAGATCACCAACTGCTGGGTATCTTTGTCTACGTCAAAACGCATGCCGGTAGACCACGCCGTGAGGCTGTCGTTTACGACTTCCAGCGCTTTTTCGAGCGAAGAAGGCGGCGCGGGCGGATTGCCTTTTAGCGCGGCATCCTGCTGATTGGTGTGGCCGGATGACGATTGGGTATTGTCGGGGGCGGCAGCGGGGGTGACCGCTGGCTTGCCGGCAATCTGGTTGGGGGCCACAGGTGCCAGGCCCAGGCTGGCGGGGGTTAACTGACTGCCGATGGAATTGATCATGTGCGTTCCTTTACGGAAGATGTCTACTTGAACCAGGCAAATACCCCTATGTGGCCCCGGGGCTAGTTGAATAGGCTTTCTCAAAGGGCATAACGGCAGGATGGTCGAAAAGTTTAGGGCGCCAACTTGGTGCATACTTACATTAATTATGAGTACGGCCCCTTACACGCGCGATGTCTGTCTCTGAGGATCAGCTGATCGCCCAATATGCACCGCTTGTGCGCCGGCAGGCTTTGTCGCTTGTCGGGCGTTTGCCTGCCAACGTAGAGCTTGATGATCTGATGCAAGCAGGCATGATGGGGCTGCTGGATGCCGTGCGTCGTTACCAGCAACAGGCGGATGCCCAGTTTGAAACCTATGCGATCACCCGCATCCGGGGGGCCATGCTGGACGAGTTGCGCAGCCAGGACTGGCTGCCCCGCAGTGTGCGCACCAAGGCCAGAACCATCGAAGAAGCCATCCACGTACTGCATCACCAGTTGCTGCGCGCGCCCACAGAAACTGAGATCGCTGATCATATGGGCATTACCTTGGCCGCCTACCAGGCTCTGCTGGAAGACGCCCGGGGCATGCAGGTGTTGATGATCGAAGACCTCGTTCAGCACCGTGAGGGCATGGATACAGACGCCGCAATCAATACGGCCGGGCACGGTGCATCGGATACCAATCCGCTTCATTGGCTGGTGCGTGAGGGCCTGCGTGGTGCCTTGGTGTCGGCCATCGAAAACCTGCCAGAACGCGAGCAATTACTGTTGTCGCTGCAATTTGAACAAGACCTTAATCAAAAAGAGATTGCAGCAGTGCTCCAGGTTACCGAGGGGCGGGTCTCGCAGTTGCGTTCTCAGGCGGTTGCTCGGATTCGCGCCTGGCTGTCCAGCCACTCCTGGGAGCCCGAATCCGGCGGGGATGACCTCGAAAATCTGCTTTGAAACTATGCCTGACCGCTAAAGACAGCATTAAAACCTGAATTCTGCCACTGACTATCTTGTGCGCTGCAAAAGATTTATATAAAATACATCTTATGAAATAAGCAGTCACACTTAGCCGTCCAGAAGGAAGTTCTTCCATGAATATTGATCGTTTCAAAAGCCATCACGTCGAAATCCTCAGCGGTATTGCCGTACTGCGCAAGCTGTCACATCAGGGGGTGGCTGAGTATGCCGTGGATATTGCACACGAGCTCAAGGCGCTGTCACAGGTGATCACACAGCATCTGGCGATCGAAGACCGTATTTTGTATCCGTCCCTGGAGCGTAGCGGCGACGTTGCCATGGCCAACATGAGCCGCACCTATCAAAATGACATGCCGGGCATTGCCAATGCATTCATCAATTTTGCGCGTCGCTGGAGCAATGCCACGCTGCTGAGCAAAAAGCCTGAAGAGTTCAAGGCTGAGGCCAATGTTGTCCTTAAAAACATCCATACACGGATGGTGCGCGAAAACCGTGAGTTCTATCCAGCAATCGAGGCGATGGAAGAACATAGCTACGCATAAGCATTGCCGCAGCGTTTCCCGGAAAGCCATTCTATAATGGCCGGCTAGTTTCCCCTTGCGGCCTAACGAATGAAAACCTCCGAAATCCGTCAGAAGTTCCTGTCCTTTTTTGAATCCAAGGGGCATCAGGTCGTACCGTCCTCGCCCCTGGTGCCGGCCAACGACCCAACCTTGCTGTTTACCAATGCAGGTATGGTGCAGTTCAAGGACGTCTTTACCGGCAAAGACAGTCGGCCCTACCATCGTGCAACCACCGCCCAACGCTGCGTTCGGGCGGGTGGCAAGCACAACGATCTCGAAAATGTCGGGTATACCGCCCGTCACCATACTTTTTTCGAGATGTTGGGCAATTTCAGCTTTGGCGATTATTTCAAGCAGGATGCGATCCGGTACGCATGGTCGCTGCTTACCGACGTCTATGGTTTGCCCAAAGAAAAGCTCTGGGTCACTGTCTACCACGAAGACGACGAAGCCTATGATATCTGGGCCCAGCAGGTGGGGGTTCCCCCCGAGCGCATTATTCGCATTGGCGACAACAAAGGCGCGCGCTATGCCTCGGATAATTTCTGGCAGATGGCCGATACCGGCCCCTGTGGGCCGTGCTCCGAGATCTTTTACGACCATGGCGACGATATCTGGGGCGGCCCGCCGGGCTCTCCCGAAGAAGACGGTGATCGTTACATCGAAATCTGGAACCTGGTGTTCATGCAGTTCGAGCGTGACGCCCAGGGCACCATGCACCCGCTACCCAAGCCTTGTGTAGATACCGGCATGGGGCTCGAGCGCATTGCAGCGGTGCTGCAACACGTCCATTCCAACTACGACATCGATTTGTTTCAGCACCTGATTCGCGCCGCCGCCCGTGAAACCGGCACCAGCGATCTTGCCGACAATTCGCTCAAGGTGATTGCCGATCACATCCGTGCCTGCAGCTTTTTGGTGGTGGATGGTGTGATTCCGGGCAACGAGGGGCGAGGCTACGTGCTGCGCCGCATCATCCGTCGTGCCTTGCGTCATGGTCACAAGCTGGGGCAAAAAGGGGTGTTTTTCCACCGGCTGGTAGCCGATCTGGTCGAGCAAATGGGTGCTGCTTATCCAGAGCTCTCCGCCCAGCAGGCACGCGTCGAGCAAGTGCTGCGCCAGGAAGAAGAACGTTTTGGCGAAACCCTCGAGAACGGCATGCGGATTCTCGAGTCTGCGCTTTCAGCCCTGCCCCCGGGGCAGGCACTGGATGGTCAAACGCTGTTCACCTTGTACGACACCTACGGTTTTCCGGTGGATCTCACTGCCGATATCTGCCGCGAGCGCAAAATTCAGGTGGATCTTGACGGCTTCGAAACCGCCATGGCGCACCAGCGCGAGCAGGCTCGTGCCGCAGGCAAGTTCAAGGCTGCGACCGACCTCAGCTACGATGGCGTGGATACCCGCTTTGATGGCTACGAGCACCTCGAAGGCCAGGCCACCATCACTGGTTTATATATTGATGGCACCTTGGTCGATTCGATTGCCCAGGGGCAGGATGCCGTAGTGGTGCTGGATGCCACACCGTTTTATGCCGAGTCGGGTGGCCAGGTGGGTGATACTGGCGTCATGCACAACGCGGCGGCCCGTTTTCAGGTCGCAGATACACAAAAAATCCAAAGTACTGTGTTTGGTCACCATGGCACCGTCCTCGAAGGGACACTGTCCGTGGGGGATGTCGTGCAAACACAGGTAGATGGCCAGCGCCGTGCCGACACCATGCGCAACCACTCCGCCACACACTTGATGCACAAGGCCTTGCGTCAGGTGCTGGGTGAGCACGTCCAGCAGCGGGGTTCTTTGGTGGATCCAGACAAAACCCGTTTCGACTTCGCCCACGATGCGCCACTGAGCACCGACGAAATCGCCCAAGTAGAAGCCATCGTCAATACGCAGGTTCTGGCCAATCAGGCAGTACAAACGCGTTTGCTGGGCTACGACGAAGCCGTCGCTGCCGGCGCTATGGCGCTTTTTGGTGAAAAATACGGTGATGTCGTTCGCGTACTGGATATTGGGTTTTCTCGCGAGCTTTGCGGGGGTACCCATGTTTCACGCACTGGTGATATTGGCCTGTTCAAGATCACCTCTGAAAGCGGGGTGGCGGCGGGGATTCGCCGGGTCGAGGCGATCACCGGCCGCAATGCGCTGGCCTGGGTGCAAGATACGCAAGATGTGCTAAGCCACGCAGCCAGCCTGCTTAAAACCCAAACCAGCGCGGTGCCCGAGCGTATCCAGGCCTTGCAGCAGCAATCCCGTCACCTCGAGCGCGAGCTCGAGCGTCTTCAGGATAAGCTGGCATCCGCAGCAGGTGCCGATCTGGCAGGCCAGGCGGTAGACGTCGCCGGGGTCAAATTGCTGGCTACCCGTCTCAATGGTGTGGATCCCAAGGCCTTGCGCAGCATGGTTGATCAGCTCAAGTCCCGGCTTTCCAATGCCGTGATTTTGCTGGCGGCAGTCACCGACGACAAAATCAGCCTGGTGGCAGGCGTCAGCCCCGAGCTCACTTCTCGTGTCAAGGCCGGTGATCTGGTGGGCGCAGTTGCCAAGCAGGTGGGTGGCAAAGGTGGCGGGCGGCCTGATATGGCCATGGGTGGGGGTACGGATGTGCCCGCACTGGATGCTGCGGTTGCCGGCGTGGCAACGTGGCTGGCTTCCCGTTTGCAGGCCGCGTAATGTCTGATACATCTTTGCCAGTGCCTGATCAGCAGGTGGATGCCAAGGGGCTCAATTGTCCCCTGCCCATCCTGCGCACCAAAAAGGCGCTGGCACATTTATCCAGCGGACAAGTGTTGGCGGTACTTACCACCGACCCTCATGCTGCCCGGGATTTCCAGGCGTTTTGCCAGCAAACAGGCAACCCGTTGCTGGCTCAGGTTGCTCAGGATGACACCGTCATGCTGCACTATGTGCAGCGGCGTTAATCATTTGCAGGCATAGCCTGTTGTTTTTCATCGTCCGCTATGGGCCTGAACGCAAAGACTCATTGCGATATTCAGTGTCATAGTGCTAAAATTTTGTGTTTTACACCGGTTTATCAAAGGATTATCAATGGTTGTGATTCGTCTGGCCCGCGGCGGCTCGAAGAAGCGTCCCTTCTACAATGTCGTTGCTGCCGATTCGCGCAATCGCCGCGATGGCCGTTTCATCGAGCGCGTGGGTTTTTACAACCCCGTAGCCAATGAAGGCCAGGAAAAACTGCGCATCTCTCTGGATCGCATCCAGCATTGGGTGTCCAACGGTGCCCAGCTGTCGGGTACGGTTGATCGCCTGGTCAAGGAATACTCCGCCAAGGTGGCCACGGCCGCCTGATTCGGCCGACATGCCAGAATCCTCTTCTGACGCAGCCATCCCCCAGGACCTCATCGAGGTTGGCCGGGTGGCTTCGGCACACGGCATCCAGGGCTGGGTTAATATCCAGCCCTACTCACCACAGGCCCAGGCATTGCAAAATGCACCGGTCTGGTGGTTAAAGGCACCAAACTCGCCACTCGAGTCTGGTGCCTTTTCGCGTCCTGTCCAATGGCAGGTACAAGTGTTTCGGCAGCAGGGCGACCACTGCGTGGCACAGCTGCTTGGCCTGGCCAACCGTACCGCTGCCGAACAATTGCGCGGATACACTGTTTGGGTGCCGCGTGCGGCGTTTCCAGATGCCCAGGCAGACGAATACTACTGGATCGACCTTATCGGCTGTGACTTTTACGCGCAGTCTGATTCGGGAGAGTCTGTCCTGATGGGGCAGATCGACCAAATCTTCGATAACTCGGCTCACGCTGTGCTGCAAGTGGCGTGTGGTGCTTATGATGATGCCGGAGATTTTCAGCCGGCGCACGATGCCCGTGGCCGCTTGCGCCATGTGCTGGTTCCCTTTGTGGCAGCGCATGTTCAGCAGGTCGATCTCCCCAACCGCAAGCTGATCAGCAATTGGCCGCTTGATTTTTAAGGCGCCGGGCCGTTATGCGCTTTGACATCATTACGCTGTTTCCGGACATGTTTGCAGCTGTTTGCCAGTACGGCGTCAGTGGCCGCGCTCATCAGCGCGGGCAATGGTCGTTACACACCTGGAACCCCCGCGATTTCACGCAAGACGTCCACCGGACTGTGGATGACCGTCCGTTTGGCGGTGGCCCGGGCATGGTGATGATGGCCGAGCCTCTGGCACTGGCCATTGACGCCGTCCGGGCAGCTCGCCAGCAGGCAGAGGCCGATACTGGCGCTTTGGCGCCAGTGGTGCTGCTGTCTCCGGCTGGTCAGGTGCATCAGCAAGGTTTGGCTTCTCAGATGGCAACCAGTACCGGTGCGATTTTTGTTTGCGGCCGCTACGAAGGCATTGATCAGCGCTTTATTGATGCGTATGTCGATCAGGAAATCTCTTTGGGTGATTTTGTGCTCTCGGGTGGCGAGCTGGGTGCCATGGTACTGATTGACAGTATCGTGCGCCTGTTGCCTGGTGTCTTGCACGATGCTGCCTCGGCTGAGCAGGATTCCTTTAATCCAGCGCTTAGCGGCTTGCTGGATAGTCCCCATTACACCCGGCCTGAACTCTGGCGTGGGATCGAAACACCCGAGGTTTTGCTGTCTGGCCATCATGCCCATATTGCCGCTTGGCGGCGTGAGGCTTCGCTGGCAATTACTTCCAGGCACCGTCCGGATTTGCTGCAGGCGGCACAGCAGCGCGGAGAACTCACCCGCGCAGATCAGGCTGTACTCAAGCGTATTCAGTCGGGTGATTTGGCCGACGCCGATAAAGACGTCTGAGGGCTTGCCAGCAGCAGTTTGGGCATGGGGCCAGCCGCATCATCATCCAGTCGATATTGTCGCCACACCCATGCAGCCTCGGGGCCGCGTGGGCGCGAACATTTCGATTGGCGGGCGCAGTAACGCGGGTCGTTAGCCATATAGCGCAAGAAAACAGCGGTTTTAAGAGCCTTTTGGCTGGCGTTTAAATTACCAGGGCGCTCCTGGCTGGGGTAGCCCAGGTATCGCTGTGACCGATAAGGGCCCGGCATGGCTTGTATTGCCGCCTGTACCAGACGTGCACTGGCAATGTGATCGGGGTGGTCGTGTCCGCGGCAGCGCCAGCACAGCTGGGTATAGGGGATCGTGATCGAGCCGTCCATCAGGCGGATGTCATTGGGTTGTACGGCCTGGATAACGGCCGATAACCACTGAATCAAGCTGTTGCGATCAAAGTGCGTCGGATACGGGGCATAGGTGAGTACGCCTGTATGTGCCACAGACTCCAGTTGGCTAAGCGGCGTCAGGCTGCCCCAACCATGCCCCAGCCAGGGGTCGGGAATACGCAACATGATCAGCTGCACCCGGGGGGTTGCCTTCAGGGTGTGGCGAACCACAGTATGCCCACCGACCAGCCAGCCGTCTGTCTGCCAATGGTTGGCTACCCGGGCCATTGCCGCATAAGCGGCCATCAGGCCCCGCTCGCGGGCTTGCAAATAAGGCAGGCCTTCTCCTCGGTCGCCCG
This sequence comes from Castellaniella sp. FW104-7C03, assembly GCF_040276085.1. Lineage (NCBI taxonomy): Bacteria > Pseudomonadati > Pseudomonadota > Betaproteobacteria > Burkholderiales > Alcaligenaceae > Castellaniella > Castellaniella sp. FW104-7C03. Next base: position 37,500 of record NZ_JBELOK010000011.1, on the reverse strand, counting down.
CTGTCAGATACAGGACCATCACGCACTGTTTATGCTGGATGGCGTCGTTCTGATCCGGGTTCATGAAAAGCAAGTCATCATCCGGGTGGGCCACGACGCTGAGAGTCTTGCCGTGTGTGCAGGCCACTGGCCTGGATGAGGCCGGCTGAAGAAGGGCTGTGGTGTGGGGCTGGCGGATGGGCAGCCTGGCACCTGATGCCATGGCCCATGCCGGGCTGCACAGGCCAAGAATAACCAGGCACAACCAGCCTGGTATCCTGAGTGCTGCCCGCCGCGCAATTGCTTTCATGTTGAAGGATCTGCTCAGGCGAGAGGCTGAATTATAGTGATGTGTGATGATGGTGTAGCCATCGTTGTCAGGTGTATGGGCGCCGCCGCCTGGCCCCCGAAGTATTGGAGGGCCGGCAGGGCAGGTGTGTTCAGGACTGCGCTAAAAGCGCAACATGTGGCCGACGTGAGCGAGGTTCAGTGTTTGCAGCCAGCCTGAAGGTGGCCACCAGATTGGCCAAGGTATCCGCCTGTCCTTGCAGGCTGGTTGCAGCGGCTGCAGATTGTTCTACCAAGCTGGCGTTCTGGCGGGTGACATCATCCATTTGCGTGATGGCCGTGTTGATTTCCTCGATGCCGTGAGTTTGTTCGCGATTGGCTGAACTGATTTCGTTCATGATGTCGGTGACGCGATGAATGGCATGGACGATGTCCTGCATGGAGGCCCCGGCATTGCTGGCTTGCTGGTTGCCCGTGGTGATGGCCGCCACCGAGGTATCGATGAGAGACTTGATTTCGCGGGCTGCGCCAGCAGAACGTTGTGCCAGTGCACGGACTTCGGAGGCCACCACCGCAAAGCCACGCCCCTGTTCTCCGGCGCGTGCAGCTTCGACAGCCGCATTCAGTGCCAGGATATTGGTTTGGAAGGCGATGGAATCAATAACGCCAATAATGTCCACAATCTGCTGTGATTGTGCATTGATTTTGCTCATGGTGGACACGAGCTCTGTGACAAGCGCCCCCCCGTGGGTGGCTGTCTGGGTGGCCGAAGTGGCCAGACTATTGGCCTGTTGGGCGTTGTCTGCATTTTGGCGTACCGTGGCGGTGATCTCCTCCATGGTGGAGGCCGTTTCTGTGAGAGAGCTGGCCTGTTCTTCAGTACGGGACGACAGATCCAGGTTGCCACTGGAAATTTGTGCGGCGGCTGTAGCAATAGACATGGCGCCCGAACGCAGCTCGCTGACTGTGCTGTGCAGCCCTTGAGACATGTGCTGCAAGGCGTGTTCGAGCTCGGTGATTTCGTCTTTTCCCTGGGGCTGGATCTGCTGGCTGAGATCCCGGTTGGCCACGGATTGTGCCAGCAGCACAGTGGAGCGCAGAGGGCCTGTAATGGATCGGGTGACTCGCCATGCAAACAATAGCCCCAGTACCAAAGCCAGCAAAGTAATACTGGCAGCCAGGACCATGCCCAGCTGGTTGCTGCGATCCAGCTCCTGGGCGTGGCGGTCAATCAGTTGCCTTTGGTATGTCAGCAAATTGCTGACACTGCCTACGTAGGCACTCAGGTAATTGGCCAGATCGTGATCGTAAAACTGGCGGGCAGCTGCTTCGTTGCCGGATTCCTGGTTTTTGATGGCGGCGGTGCGTGCGGTAATGTATTCGGAGCGCTTTGCCTGGACAATGCCGAACAGCTCACGGGCTTCGGGATCATTGATGTTGGCCTCAACCTGCTTTTGCAGCACGGAGATTTTCGCGCTGGTGGCCTTCATGTCTTTTTTAATGCTGTCAGCCAGTGTGGCGTTTGTGATTTGTGCCACTGTGGTGGTGCGCAAGGCGTTCATTGCCGTGTTTTTTTCCCACTCGGCGATGTAGCGTTCGGTGCTTAGACCAGACTCGATGATGCTGCGCATTTGGCTGCTGCTGCCCTGCATACGCCAGATGCTGACAGCAGCGATAATCAGTAACAGCAAAAGAACGAGACTGAAACCCAACGCGAGCCGGGTAGCGATTTTAAATGCACGCATGGGAGAGCCCTTTTGATTGCAAATAACGGCGAACAGCCTGATTTGTATGACGATGTGTCCATTGTGTCGTAAAAATACAAAGGCGCCAATCGCTATATAAAGTTATTACATCCGCGGGCCTGCGATGTTGCATAAAACACATAAAACCTGGCTTAAAAGGTTTGTATAGGCGCGTGCTATCTGCTGAACTGTCAACCTTAAGTAACAGGCGCCGATACCAGCAGACAGATGGCTTCTGTCACTTCCCGGGTGGTGGCGTGCCCGCCAAGATCCTGAGTGTGCAGTGCAGGGTTGGCCGTGACGGTTTCGATGGCCCGCATGGTTTTTGCTGCGGCCTGATGCTCGCCCAAGTGTTCCAGCAGCATCACCACAGACCAGAACGTGCCGATCGGGTTGGCCAGGCCTTTGCCCATGATGTCAAAGGCTGAGCCGTGAATCGGTTCAAACATCGAGGGGTAGCGGCGCTCGGGATCAATGTTGCCAGTGGGTGCGATGCCCAGGCTGCCGGCCAGGGCAGCGGCCAGGTCGCTGAGAATATCCGCGTGAAGGTTTGTGGCCACAATGGTGTCCAATGAGGCAGGGCGGTTAACCATACGTGCGGTGGCGGCGTCTACCAGCTCTTTGTCCCAGGTAACCTCCGGGAATTCCTGTGCGATCTGGTGGGCGATCTCATCCCACATCACCATGGCATGGCGCTGTGCGTTGCTTTTGCTGATCACTGTAAGGAGTCGGCGTGGCCGTGACTGCGCCAGGCGAAATGCGAAACGCATGATGCGCTCGACACCCGCACGTGTGAGGATGGACAGATCGGTGGCGATTTCCAGTGCTTGCCCCTGGTGAACCCTGCCACCGACGCCCGAGTATTCGCCCTCCGAGTTTTCGCGCACGATTACCCAATCCAGATCCTGAGGGGTGCAGCGCTTTAGGGGTGCATCGATGCCCGGGAGTATCCGTGTCGGGCGAACATTGGCGTATTGGTCCAGCCCCTGGCAGATTTTTAGCCTGAGCCCCCATAGGGTAATGTGGTCGGGAATATGGGGGTCTCCGGCAGAGCCAAACAAAATGGCGTCCTTGTCACGCAGGGCTTCCAGGCCGTCATCGGGCATCATCACGCCATGCGCCCGGTAGTAGTCCGCCCCCCAGTCAAAATCCGTGAACTCAACAGAGAACTGTCCGTCTGCGCCGGCAAGCACCTGTAGCAGCTGACGGCCCGCGGGGATGACTTCTTTGCCGATTCCATCCCCTGGGATGGTTGCGATACGGTAATTTCTCATGGTGCTTTCCTGAATATCAAAGTCTCTATTTTTGCCTAACCATGGGTTGATAAATGATGGTTTCCTACATAGCATGCTTAACTATGATTCATAGGTGAGGTCATGAGTGAAATTGTTCAGGCAGCAGATTTTGGTTTTTTCTCTGCATTGGCCAGTGCGGGCAGCCTCAGTGCGGCTGCACGAGAGCTTGGGTTGACGCCTGCAGCTGTCAGCAAACGCTTGGCGCAGATGGAACGCCGTGCAGGGGTGCCATTGGTTACCCGGACCACTCGCCGCATGTTGCTGACGCCCGAAGGCGAAGTGTATCTGCAACATGCCCGCCGGATCCTTGAGGAAGTGGACACATTAAGCAACTTGCTGGGTGGTGCCCAGCAACGGCCCACCGGTCTGTTGCGGGTCAATGCAACACTTGGTTTTGGGCGTAGTCACGTGGCGCCAGTGATCTCGTCCTTTATCACCGCCTATCCTGAGGTGTCCGTCCAGCTGCAGCTATCAGTGTCTCCGCCGCTTTTAACCGAGGATGCCTACGATGTTTGCGTCCGGTTTGGCGAACCCCCTGATGGCCGGGTGGTGGCCAAATGGCTGGCGCCCAATCGTCGGCTGCTGTGCGCCACACCGGCCTATCTGGCCCGGCATGGCGTGCCGGAGACACCCCGCGACCTCGCCAGGCATTGTTGTATTGGTATCCGGCAGGGGGATGAAGCCTATGGTGTCTGGCGGTTAAGCAACCGGCGTGCCGTGGCCGGCAAGGCCGAAACTATCCGTATCCATGGACCCCTGGCGACCAATGACGGGGAGATTGCCGTCAAGTGGGCGCTGGATCATCACGGGATTCTGATGCGGGCAGAATGGGACATCCAGGAGTATCTGCAAGATGGACGCTTGCGTGTGGTGCTGCCGGATTACGCCACACCCGACGCAGATATCTACGCTGTTTATGCGCAACGCCACCAGTTTTCCACGCGTGTGCGTGTCTTTGTGGATTATCTGGCGGCTGCGCTAAGCGAGGTGCACGGGGTGCGCGCATCCTGATCTGCCTGCAGAGATGTGTCAGGGCTTGGCAGAGCTGATGTGCGCTGCAATTGCCTGGCCAACCTGTGTGGTGTTGGCGGCTCCGCCCAGGTCGGGTGTGCATGGGCCGTTTTCCAGGACATGCTCGATGGCCGTCATCAGCGACTGTGCAGCTTCCAGGCACGCAGGTGCCTGCTCGCCGAAAAACTCCAGCATCATCGCCGCCGACCAGATCATGCCCACCGGGTTGGCAATATTTTTTCCGTAGATGTCCGGTGCAGAGCCATGGACGGGCTCGAATAGCGAGGGATAGGTACGCTCCGGATTAAGGTTCGCCGACGGGGCAATGCCAATCGTGCCAGTGCAGGCGGGCCCGAGGTCGGACAAAATGTCGCCAAACAGATTGGAAGCCACCACCACATCAAAGCGATCGGGCTGCAATACAAACCGGGCGCACAAGATGTCGATGTGGTGTTTGTCCCAGGTGATGTCCGGGTACTTGGCAGCCATAGCGGCCAGGCGCTCATCCCAGTAAGGCATGCTGATGGCGATGCCATTGGATTTGGTGGCCGAGCTGACGTGATGGCGTGGGCGCCTTTTTGCGAGTTCGAAGGCAAATCGAAGTACGCGGTCGATTCCGTGGCGTGAAAACACGGATTCCTGAATGACGATTTCGCGATCCGTACCCTGGTAGATCCGGCCGCCAAGATCGGTGTACTCGCCTTCGGTGTTTTCGCGCACCACCATGAAGTCGATGTCGCCGGGAGCCCTGCCGGCCAGAGGTGAGGGTACGCCAGGCATCAGGCGCACAGGACGCAAATTGATGTATTGATCGAAACCGCGGCGAAACTTAAGCAATGAGCCCCACAGCGACACGTGATCGGGCACGGTATCTGGCCAACCCACCGCACCAAACAGGATGGCGTCAAAGTGGCGGGTTTGCTCGAACCAGTCTTCGGGCATCATGGTGCCGTGTGCTTGCCAGTATTGTGCACAAGCCCAGTCGAAGTGCTGAAACTGCAGGTTCAGGCCATGCTTGCTTGAGAGTGCATCAAGTGCCCGCAGGGCTTCGGGCATCACTTCCTGGCCGATACCGTCGCCTGGGATGACGGCAATACGTAAGGGTTTCATTTGGGTCTCCATGAGATGCGGTGCAGTGTAGCCCGGCAGGGCCTGTGCGGCTGTACCAGGCGTGATGTTTAAGCCAGCGCCTGCATTTCCCGGTAGAGATCGGATTTTCCTTCGAAGCCGATGCCTGGCAGCTCTGGCATTGTGATGTAGCCCTCCGAGACCCTGACGCTGTCAGGAAATCCACCGTAGGGCTGAAACAGGTCGGGATAGGACTCATTGCCGCCCAGCCCCAGGCCTGCCGCGATGTTCAGTGACATCTGGTGGCCTCCGTGGGGGATGCATTGGCGGGGGGACCAGCCGTGCTGTTTGATGACCTCCAGGGTGCGCAGGTATTCGACCAGGCCGTAGCTGAGGGCGCAATCAAACTGCAGGATGTCGCGGTCGGGGCGCATCCCGCCATGGCGTAGAAGATTGCGGGCATCCTGGTGGCTGAACAGGTTTTCGCCGGTAGCCATGCGCCCGGGATAGTATTGGCCCAGTACCGCCTGCAGGCGGTAATCCAGGGGATCACCGGCTTCTTCGTACCAGTACAGCGGATAGTCGCTCAGCATCCGTGCGTAGGCAATCGCGGTTTCGAGATCAAACCGGCCGTTGGCATCCACCGCCAGCTGGGCTTCTGAGCCAATTTCCTTTAGTACGGCTTCGATGCGGGCCCGGTCGTCTTCGAGAGAGGCTCCACCGATTTTCATTTTGACCACGGTGTAGCCGCGATCCAGATAGCTGCGCATCTCCGCCTTCAGGGCGTCGAGGTTCTTGCCTGGGTAGTAATAACCACCGGCGGCATACACAAAAACGCGGGGGTCTGGCTCAAGCCCGTGTGCTTTGGCCAGCAGGTGAAACAGGGGCTCGCCCGCAATCTTTGCGCAGGCATCCCAAAGCGCCATATCCAGTGTGCCGACGGCAACAGAGCGTTCTCCGTGGCCACCGGGCTTTTCGTTGGACATCATCGCCGCCCATGCCCGATGCGGGTCGAGATTGTCGCCAGCCTCGTTGAGCAGCGTAGCGGGATCTGCCGCCAACAGGCGTGGAGCGAAGCGATCGCGGATCAGGCCGCCCTGGCCGTAACGGCCGTTGGAGTTGAAGCCGTAGCCGATGACCGGCTTGCCGTCGCGTATCACGCTGGTGTGTATGGCCACCAGGCTGATGGTCATGGCGGAAAAATCGATATAGGCGTTACGAATGGGCGATGAGATGGGGCGAGTGCTTTCGCGAACATCAGTGATGCGGATGGTCATGAGATCAAGAGTCCGGTAGGGTTATTCGAACAAGAAACCAGGGGGCAGGGGTACCAGCAGGAAGTAGTCGAACACCATGTATACGACGAAACTGACCAGTGCACCCAGACCCAGCGCCCTTATGATGCCCCGTGCGCCTGCGTGGCGGTCGCCCAGGTACCAGGCGATGGCGGCAAAGCCCAGGGTGCCGGTAAGCGCAAAACCCGCGGGACGATACAAGCCCGTCCAGAGTGCAAGCAGGACAATCACCACCAATACCTGCTGCAGGCCGGGTGATGTGGGGGCATCAACTTCGGAGGCCCCGGGTTGGTCCTCTGGCATGGCCGGCCAGGGCGTAAACGACAGGATCAGGGTCAGCGCGATGAAGAAGGCCATGAAGGCCATCATGGTGTCGGGAAACATGCCGCCAAAGGGGCTGGTGTAGTCACGCTGCACCCATAACGTTGCCACGAAGGCAAGCATCAGCAGTGATCCCAGGCGGTCGCGAAGCAGTGGGCTCATGATTATGCCTCTTTAGAGGGAAGATCGGGTGTCGGGCCGGCGCAGCCGTGCCCGTATGGGGCCAAAATATGGCCACAAGAAGGAAAATACCGACAGGCCAATCAGAATCCAGGACAGCGGATTCACAAAGAGCGCATACCAGGAGTGTGCGTAGCCCGCACCCATCAGGTTGGCTTGAACCAGCCCGGTTTCCATGATCGGGCCCAGAATCAGCCCCAGCACGATGGGCGCCGCGCTGAAACCAAAGTAGCGCAGGACGTACCCCGCAACACCGAAGCCCAGCATCAGGATGACATCCAGAAAATTATTGCGAATCGCATAAGAACCCACGATGGTCAGGATAGCGATGCCAGGTACCAGATAACGCACCGGCAGGCGCGACACAAAGCGTGCCAGCAGCCGGCCGCCGTACAGGCCAACGGGCACCATGACCAATGCTGATAGCCCTACGCCCAGCATAAACGTGTAGGTGATGTCTGCGTGCTCTGAGAAAAGCTGCGGCCCCGGGCGCAGGCCCTGCATCATCAGGGCGCCATAAATAATGGCGTCTGGCGGGGCTCCCGGGATACCGAGCGTCAGCAGGGGGATCAGGCCGCCGCCCACCACGGCGTTGTTGGCGGTTTCGGTGGCCACCACCCCCTCAAGCTTGCCGGTACCAAATTCTTCGGGGGTTTTGGAAGCCCGTTTGGCTTCGTTGTAGGACACCAGATTGGCGATACTGCCACCCGCGCCCGGCAAAATGCCCACGACCGTGCCGATGATGGAAGACCGCAGCAAATTGCCTGGCATGGCAAAAACACGCCGGACAGTTGTGCCCAGTACCCCTTTGGCACGCCGATAATCGATGCTGTTTTTACCACTCGAAGAATGAAAAACCAGATTGAGGAGCTCGGGGATACAAAACAGCCCGATCAGAATCACGATTAGGTCCACACCGGCCTGCATGGCGGGCGAGCCAAACGTAAAGCGCACATCGCCGCCCACCGGTGCGATGCCGATGGTGGAGATCAAAACACCAAATGCGGCACCTGTCATGCCTTTTAAAAACGCACCCGAGGACAGGCTTGAAATGATGGTGATGCCAAAGACCCCCACCCAGAAATACTCTGCCGGGCCAAAGCGCAGGGCGATATCGGCCAGCAAGGGGCTTAAAAAAATCAGGCAGATAACACCAAATACACCGCCAATGGCCGAGCCCACGGTGGCACCGATCACAGCTTCTTCGCCGCGGCCTTGCCGGGCCATGGGGTAACCGTCGAATGTGGTGCCAATCGAGCTGGGAGTGCCCGGGGTGTTGATCAGGATAGCGCTGAAACAGCCGCCATAAATGGCCCCCATATAGATGGAGCCCAGCAAAACCAGGCCGCCAATGGGTTCCATGCTAAAGGTAAAGGGCACGAGCAAGGCCACGGCCATGGTAGCGGTAAGGCCAGGCAGGGCGCCAATGACCATGCCGGCCACAGTACCCGCCACAATCAGTGCAAGGTTTTCGAAGGACAAAAGATGGATGAGGCCTAGCCAGATGGCTTCAGTCATGGATCACCTGTGCATGAAAGTGGCGGGAATATGGACGTTTTGTTGATTGCCAAGCCTACTTGAGACGGCCGAGCTCCTTCATCAACGCCTTGTACTCAACCATTTTTTTCTTGACGAGTTCGAGTGATGCCTCGGGGCCCATGTACTCGATCTTGAAGCCGTTTTCATCCATCTTTTGTTTGACTTCAGGGTCCTTCATGACCTTTTCGAACGCATCGGCCAGCACCTTGACGCGGTCGTCCGGGGTGCCCGGAGGTGCGGCAACGCCGCGATAGGCACCTTCAACTACATCGAATCCCAGCTCTTTGAACGTGGGGACATCACCCAAAACCCCCATGCGTTCTTCGGAGGCAATCGCCAGCGGGCGGAACTTGTCCTTGTACTGCACACCCATGGTGGAGTATGTCATGAGGGCTGTGACGTGACCGCCGAGCAGAGCGGGGACGGCTGCGCCGCTGCCACTAAAGGGGATGTAGGTGAGTTTGATGCCGGCGGCTTTGTTCAGCATCGCGGTGCCCAGATCATTGGCGCTGGATGAACCGCTGCCTCCCACTGTAACTACGCCAGGGGGGTTTTTCTTGGCGTAATCGATGAGATCCTGCAGCGTTTTAAAGGGGCTGTCCTGACGCACCACCAGAAGGTCGGGAGTGCTTTCAAAGAAGTAGATGCTTTTTAGATCAAGCGTCTTGAAGCCCGCATCGCCGCGTTCCAGTGGTTGCAACACAATATGGGGCAGGTTGTGTCCGGCAAAGGTGTAGCCATCGGGTTTTGAGTGGATGAGCTCGGACCAGCCCACCGAGCCACCACCCCCAATTTTGTAGACAATATTGACTTCCTGACCGAGCACTTTCTCTAGGGGCTGCTCTTGAATGCGGGCGGTGATGTCGGACTCGCCACCCGGGTTGAAGGCCATGATGTAGGTTAGGGGTTTGTCAGGAAATTCGGCCTGACTGGGGGCGGAGAATCCGACAGCCGCCATGGCCAGGGTGAGACCGGCAAAGGTACGGATGGGTTTCTTCATCTGTATGTCTCCTCGTGTGGACCGAAAGGTTCCGGAGGAGCCGGATGTTTCGGCCGATTTTATATGCATGGCTGTCACCGTTTCAGCAGCCTGCTGCATATCATTCTAATCAACTGTTTGTTGATGATTAGGCCTGTCATGCAAAGCTTGTTTAACTGAAACTTAAAAGTGAAAGCGAGGACTGCAGATGAATGCCTGCGGCCGCAAATCTGGTCGGCAATGCCTACAATGGGCTGTGACACGCAGCTGCGCCGACTCATTCATATGGATCATCATGAACGATATCTCTCTTGAACAAAATCCCCTTAGCCTGACAGACAAGGTAGTGCTCCTGACAGGCTGTGGCTCCATCGGTGAAGGGTGGGGCAATGGCAAGGCCACGGCCGCGTTGTGTGCACAGCGCGGCGCCAAGGTTTTTGGTGTCGACCTCCATCTGGAGGCGGCGCGCGAGACCCAGCGTGAAATTGAATCGCGGGGTGGCGTTGCCTATGTCGAGCGTCGGGATGTCACCTCGTCCGAGGACGTGGACGCCATGGTGCAAGCATGCCTGGCTCGTTGGGGGCGCATCGACGTGCTGATCAATAACGTCGGGCGCTCTGAACCCGGTGATCCCGTGACGCTGTCCGAGGAGGTCTGGGCCGGGCAGCTGCAGGTTAATCTGAATGCCGCGTTTCTCACCATGAAAAAAGTGATCCCCCTGATGGCAGCACAGGGAGGGGGGGCGATTGTGAATGTGTCTTCGGTGGCTGGGCTACGCTACATTGGCAAGCCTCAGGTGGGCTATGCGGCCGCCAAGGCCGCATTGATGCAAATGAGCGCTACCACGGCAGTCATCCATGCCCACGAAAACGTGCGCATCAATTGTGTTGTGCCCGGCTTGATGCATACGCCCCTGGTTTCCCGCCTGGCGGATAAGTACGCTGGCGGAGACTATAAGGGCTTTGTCAAAACCCGCGAGCAGCAGGTGCCCATGGGGCGCATGGGCGACGCCTGGGATGTGGCCTGGGCAGTGCTGTTTCTGGCTTCTGATCAAAGCCGTTACATCACCGGCACACAGATGGTGGTGGATGGCGGCCTGACCTGCGCCACCCGTTAGTGCCAACTTACGTAGCCTCGGCCGTCACCATTGCTTGAGGTGGCGCTCGCCGCAGGCGAATCAGGATGGCCAGGCCGGCCGTGGCTGCCACCAGGCCTACCCAGGTGGGTATGGTGGCCAGGATGGCAACGCTTAGCCAGCACAGGGTATCCACTGCACGCCATGGGGTTACGCGGGCGCCTCCGAACAGGTAGGCAAAGGCTGCCACAAACACCATACCGCTCAGTGCTGCTTCCAGATAACCGGTTTCAAGGCCTGGAGTCAGCATGCTGGGGTACAGCAGAAACAGAAACGGAATGACATAGGTGACGGCGCCCAGCATGACGGCACGTTTTGCAACCAGCCCCCATTTTTCGCCGGCCAGGCCTGCTGCCACAAATACCCCCACGCACACGGGTGGTGTAATCACCGACAAGGTGGCGTAGTAGAAGACAAACATATGTGCAGTGATCGCCGAGACACCCGCCTCCATCAAGGCGGGAGCCAGGGTGGCCGCCACCAGCACGTAGGCAGCAGTCGTGGGGATCCCCATTCCCAGAATCATGCACACAATGGCCACAATCAGGCCGATCCAAAGCAGGGATGCACTGCCATCACCCACGATCATGGACGAAAGGGTGACCCCCACGCCTGTCATGTTGATCATGGAGACCAGGATCTGTGCGCCCGCCAGCAAGATTCCCACGATAATCAGGCCGGTGGCGCCTTCATCCAGGGCTGCGCGGATTTGTGTGACCATGGTTTTGGCCAGGGGCGAAGCTGAAGGCGTATCGCTGCTGGCTTTTTTACCGCCGCGCATCTGCACGGCGAGCCCGGACACCAGCATCCCGACAATCGCCCCGATAATGCCGTAAAACGCCGCGGTTGGCAGGGAATTTCCGCGCAAAATGCCCAGGGTAAGCCCACCCAGCGAGAGCACGATGGGGGCCAGACGGTCGATGGTGAGGATGGCTGACCATCGCGGGATCTGGTCTTCGGGCACGTGGCCCAGGTGTTCTTGTTGTGCCGTGATATGGACGGTGGCGAAAACACCAAAGTAAAAAAGGAAAGCAGGCAGTACGGCTGCTGCTGCGATGGTGAGGTAGTTGCTGCCGATGATTTCGGCCATGATGAAGGCGGCCGCGCCCATGATCGGAGGCGCCAGCTGCCCGCCGGTTGAGGCGACGGCCTCGACGGCACCTGCCAATGCTGCCGGGTAGCCCAGGCGTTTCATCAATGGGATTGTGAAGGCACCCGTGGTGGCTACGTTACCCACAGCACTGCCACTGACCATACCAAAGAGGCCCGAAGCCACCGTGGCAATTTTGGCAGCGCCGCCCACCGAGCGGCCGCTGACACGCACCGCCATATCCATAAAGGCAGCGCCGCCCCCGGAGTGCAACAGAAATGCGCCAAACAGCACAAACACGGCGATGATGGTGGATGCGACTCCCAGGAGGGTTCCCCAGATACCGATATCGCCCAGGAGCAGGACTTCTGTCATGAAGTAGATATCAAACCCGCGGTGGCCCAGAGATCCCGGAATATATTGCCCGAAGGCGGCATACGCCAGGCCAATCAGTACGATTGTCGGGAAGATCAGGCCGATGGCCCGGCGGGAGAGATCCAGCACTGTGATGACAAGCACAGCGGTTAGCGCAATTTCGAGCGGGCCTGCGGTTGGCAGGCTGTTCATGATGCGGTCTGCATTGAACGTCACCCACAGGCAACTGCCAGCCGAGGCCACGCCCAGCACAATATCCAGCAGTTGCCCGAGTGGGCGCCACCGGGAATCCTTGAACAAGGGAAATTTCAGCAGGGCGACCAGGATGACAAGTGCCAGAAAAAGCGAGCGTTGTACCAGAGAGCTCTGCGCTCCGAATGCTGCTGTCCACAAGACAAAAAGGCTGAGTACTAGCGTTAGCAGCGAGGCACTTCGGGTGCGCAGAGTATCCATTGGTTTGCTCTCCTGGCGGATGAAACGCCCGATTAACCGATCAGTTTGGCGGGCACGTCGAGCCCGAGTTCTTTGAAGTAACGAACTGCACCCGGGTGCAGGGGCGAGGATGCATATTTAAGCGTCATTGCTGCGATGTCTGCGCCTGCCACGTCGGCCAGGGCGGCGGCCTGCTTGGTTTTATCCTCGCAGATCGCCTTGACAATCTTGTAGGCCGTCTCTTCGTTCATGCTGGCGGCTGCCGCAACACCCAGGCCAAAGCCCCAGGTGGTGTAGGCACCCACACCCGATGCTTCGTCGGCGGGTACGTCAACCAAAGACAACTCGGGCATCGCCTGGGCGATTTTGTCGTGTTCGGCCGAAGACAGGCTAAGCACATTGATGGGTGTGAAGGCAGCGATTTCTTGTGAAGAGGCATCCAGCTTCAGGCCGGCGCCGGATTTCACGTAGCCGATGACGCGATTATCCTTGACCGCATCCACGATCTCGCCGGTGGATCCGCGCACCACCTCCGGCTTGACACCCAGCAAAGCCAGCACGGAATCTGCGGTTTTTTCTGTTGCCGAACCCTTCAGGCCCGTATTGAATTTTTTTCCGTTCAGGCCCTGGAGGTTTTCGACGCCGGCATCTTTACGCACCACCACGTTTTGCGGCGCAATCGAGTAGATCCAGAGCAGGCGTGCGGCTTGAGGCTTGCCCTCGAAGGCGCCGGTGCCTGCGTTGGCGTTATACATCACGTTTGTGGTTACCAGGCCGAAATCCACCTGATTGCGTGCCATGCGGCGCAGGTTGTCCATCGTGGCACCGGTTTCGGTTACCGAAGTATCGAGGGTGGGGACTTTCTGGTTGAGCAGCTGCGAAACCGCGACGAAGTAGCCGTATTGGCTGGATGAAGATGAAGTGGTGCCGATCAGCAGCCGCTTTTTCTGGGCACTTGCGACCAGAGGGAACATACCCAGTGAAACAGCTGCGGCGCCAGTTTTTAATAGGGTGCGGCGGCGGATAGAGTGGGTTTCTTTCATGACATGTCTCCTGTGATTATGTAGCCACAATGGCAGTGAAGAATGGCGGATCCAACAGCCAGAACAATGCGGGTTCAGCGGGGTTCTGGCACCCCCCGAATGTGTTCAGGCGCAAAGATCTGGTGGCTTAGCAAACAGAATGAAAGCGTCTTGCCATGGGTGTCGAGGTTGAGGCTGCCATTGACGCCACCCTCCAGGACATCGTCCAGCACGAAGTTCATGGCGTGCAGGTTTGGCAGCAGAAAGCGTTGCACGCGCGTGACGCCACGTGTTGCAAACAGCTGGGCCACGCAAGTGTCTGTGACTTCCTCTACCAGCGTTGGCCAGATCTCGGGGCTGTAGGCAATCAGGCTGATGTTCAGACGATTGCCTTTGTCACCCGCGCGAGCATGGGCAAGCTGGTGTAATGGCGTCAAGGTTTTAGGCATCTCTCAGGCCTCCGCCAAAAAATAATGGCTGGTGTGTACTTTGGTGCGCGGTACCAGGTAGGACACCGTGCGGATCCGGTTCTGGGTTCGTGTGCGGATGCCGCCACCGCCTGCCGGGCCGGTGCAATAGAGGGCTGATACTTCTTGCAGCGCCAGCTCAACCGCGTGCTTTGTGTCCGCACTGACCGCAAGCCGCATCCGGATGTCTTCTGAAAACGGCGGGCATGCCTGCTGCCTGAGGGCTCCGTCTTCGCTGTCAAACACGCTGACCGCACCAATCAGGTCAAAACGCCGGCGCACATCCAGGCCCTTGTTGTGCAGGCGTGCTTCAAGGATCTCGGCGGCAAGCCGGGCCCGGGCCATCGCGTTGGGGCCCGCATATGAGATTTCTCCTTCGCCCAGCCAGTCGCCTGTGAAGCCGACGGTCATTTTCAGGGTGTCCGGACGAGGCTGGCCGTGTGCACCGCGAACGGCCACCCGGTTGGGGCTGGTTGGCTCGAGGGTGACGTCTGTGATGTCCAGTACAACATCAGGAGTCAGGTAGGCGGCAGGATCGTGGATCTCGTAGAGAATCTGTTCTTTGACGGTGCGCAGGTCGACCAGCCCGCCGGTATTCCCCGCCTTGGTGATGACAAACGAGGCATCGGCCTGGATTTCCGCAATGGGGTAGCCTATGGTGGCCGGGGAGGGGACATCCTTGTAACCGGGATCTGCAAAGTAGCCGCCGGTTACTTGTGCCCCGCATTCCAGCAGGTGGCCGGCCAGCGTGGCCTGGGCCAGGCGATCCCAATCATCCCAGGCCCACCCGTAGTGAGCCATGGCCGGGCCCACCACCAAGGCTGGATCGGCGACCCGCCCGGCCACCACAATCTGGGCGCCGGCGCGCAGGGCGTCGGCAATCGAGCGGGCGCCAATGTAAACATTGGCAGAGACGATCTGCCCGGTGTCACTGTGCAGTGCAGTGTCGCCCTCCCAGATTTCCAGGCCTGTGAGATCGAGCCCGTCGAGGAGGTCGTCGCCCGTGATCACGGCGATCCTGGTGTCTGTGAATCCTTGATCCCGGGCGATCTGCTGGATCAGGCGTGCCGCCGCCTGCGGGTTGGCCGCGCCAAAGTTGCCGACGATGGCTATGCCCGCACGCAAGCAATCTGCCAAAATGGGCGTGACGATGTCTGCCAGTAAAGGCTCGTAGCCTTTGTCTTTATTGCTGCGCTTGGCCACTTGCCCCAGTGCCAGCGTGCGCTCGCCGAGCGTCTCAAAGATCACGGCGCCCGGATGACCTGACGCAATGATGGATGCCACCACAGCCTGAGCGGCATCGGTTCGATCGCCGGAAAAACCAGCGCCACTTCCGATCAGATACAAGGTTGTCTCCTGCAATGCCTGTTATAGATTCTTGGCGGCATGAAGATTCATCTTAGGTCGGGTTGTTTAATAATAGAATTGAAATTTCTGTATCTCAGTAATTTGAAAATCGAATGAAACAAGGATTCCGGCACATTCGTGCGTTTTTGCAGGCGGCACAATCGGGTAGCTTCACCCAGGCGGCAACCACGCTGCATGTGTCACAGCCGGCACTCACCGTGCAGATCCGGCAGCTCGAAGAAGAGTTGGGTGTCAAGCTCTTCGACCGGGACCGCCGTCGCGTTACCTTGACTCCGGCCGGCCGCAATATGATTGTGCCTTTGCAAAGAATTCTGGATGAGTTCCAGAGCGCGGTCGAGCAGGCACACGATCTGGCCGGGCTGCAGCGCGGCCGGCTGACAATCGCTGCATTGCCCTCAATTGCGGCAGCCTGGTTGCCGGGTTTGATCCGAACGTTTCATGCCCGGCACCCAGGCATCGAAATCCGTATTGCCGATGTCCCTGCCACCCGATTGCAGGCCCTGGTGCGGGACGAAGAAGCCGATCTGGGCCTGGGCCCATGGGTGAGTCGTGATCGTGCCTTGCAATTTCAGGCTTTGCTTGAAGACCGGATGCACGTCTTTTTCCCGGCGGGCCATCCTTTGGAGGTCACTCGGCGCCCAACGCTGGAGAAACTTGCCCGGTATCCTCATGTGCTCACCGGCCAGGGCACCAGCGTTCGCGAGGTGCTGCATCGCGCGTTGGAAGTCGCTGGTTTGGATGTCGAGGTTGTCTGTGAGGTGGCGTATCTATCAACCGCCATCGGGATGGTTCGGGCGGGGCTGGGGGTGGCGATTTTGCCGCTTTCCACCGTGTCGGCGGCGCCCTGCGCTGATCTTGAGCACCGGCCCGTGGCCAGTACCGATCTTAATCGTCAACTGGGCCTGATTACGGCCAAAAGAAAGGCGCCGTCGCCAGCTGCTGCTGCTTTTATTACCGCCCTGATCGCTGCCAAAGGGGCTTTGGGTGGTGAGTTTGCGTGATGCTGCACCCGCCCGCGGCAACAAGGGCTTACAGGTTTTTGTCTGTAAGCCCTTGCGCGCCTGACGTTGCGAGGCCCGGGCTTTAGCGGGCCTGAATTGTCATAGACGTTAGAAGAAACCCAATGCGTTCGGGTCATAGCTTACCAGCAGGCATTTGGTTTGCTGGTAGGCGCCCAGCGCCATTTTGTGGGTTTCGCGCCCAATGCCGGATTGTTTGTAGCCGCCAAAGGCCGCGTGGGCGGGGTAGAGGTTGTAGCAGTTCGTCCAGACTCGTCCGGCCTGTACTTCGCGGCCTACGCGATAGGCCTGCGAGCCATCGCGCGACCAGACTCCCGCCCCCAGGCCGTAGTACGTGTCGTTCGCGATCGCGATGGCTTCGTCCTCGTCTTTAAAGGTTGTCACCGAGGCGACGGGGCCGAAGATCTCCTCTTGAAAGATCCGCATGCTGTTGTTGCCAAAGAGCAGGGTGGGCTTGACGTAAAAGCCCTCGTCGAGACCGGCGCCTGGTACGTTGCGGCTGCCGCCTGTCAGGCATTGCGCGCCTTCATCGCGTCCGATATCGATATAGCCCAGGATCTTGTTCATTTGTGCCTGAGACACCTGGGCGCCCAGCATGGTGGATGCTTCCAGCGGGTGACCGGTCTTCATGGCTTTCACTCGCTTGACTGCCCGTTCGATAAAGCGTTCGTAAATGGATTCCTGCACCAGAATACGCGAGGGGCAGGTGCAGATCTCGCCCTGGTTCAGGGCAAACATACTGAAGCCTTCCAGTGTCTTGTCAAAAAATGCGTCGTCCTGATCCATGACGCTGGCAAAGAAGATGTTCGGGCTCTTGCCACCCAACTCTACTGTGCTGGGGATCAGGTTGTCGGCCGCTGCGTGCAGGATGTGTTGGCCCGTGGGGGTAGAGCCTGTAAAGGCAATCTTGTTGATGCGTTTGCTGGTTGCCAGCGCCTGCCCGGCTTCCTTGCCAAAGCCGTTGACGATATTGAGTACGCCCGGGGGCAGCAGATCACCCACCAGCTCCATCAATACCAGGATCGATGCCGGGGTTTGCTCGGCTGGCTTGAGCACCACGCAGTTACCGGCAGCTAGGGCGGGGCCAAGCTTCCAGGCGGCCATCAGCAGTGGGAAGTTCCAGGGGATGATCTGTCCCACTACGCCCATGGGCTCATGGAAGTGATAGGCCACCGTGTTCTTGTCGATCTCGGAGATCCCGCCTTCCTGGGCGCGGATGCAGCCGGCAAAATAGCGCAGGTGGTCGATGGCCAGGGGGATATCGGCGTTCAGGGTTTCACGGATGGGCTTGCCATTGTCGATGGTTTCCGCTGCGGCCAGCAGGCCCAGGTTCTGTTCCATGCGGTCGGCCATGCGCAATAGCACTCCGGCACGGTCAGCCACCGAGGTTTCGCCCCAGGCCTTGCGCGCTGCGTGAGCGGCGTCCAGGGCCAGCTCGATGTCGTCGGCCCCGGATCTGGGTACCTCGCAGAACACTTGCCCGGTGATGGGCGATAGATTGTCGAAATACTGTTTGCTGACAGGTGCCACCCAGCGCCCGCCGATGTAGTTCTCGTAATGCTTCTTATAGGGAAAGTCCAGGTCTATCCCGAAATGCTTCAGGTCGGTCATGTTCATTGCTGTCTCCTTGGGTAATGGCATCGTTGAGGCAAATGCCGATTCATCAGGGCATCTGTGTTGATGCTTATGGAGTACCAAGCAATATTGATGCCAACATGCCCGTCAGGTGCTCGTCGCCCGGGTCTGGCCGCCTTCGGCATGACGTGTGGTTCCCCTCCACGATAGAGGAGGCCGCTATGGTTTTCCCATCTTTGGATCCAAGCTTTTCTTATGGCCGTTGCAATGGCATACTGGTTTAAAAATACGTTTAAAAACAGCGAACTGTCGCATTTTGCGACACTTGCCCGTGGTTTGTGCGACGTGCGTGTTGCATTCTGCACCGTTGTCGGCACAGGCTCGGATGGAGAGACAGTCATGCCGCATTCAATGCCGCTTACCCTCGCCGCAGGCGCCCAGATTGATGCGTCCTCTTTAATCCATCGATCCTGGGCACGCTGCGCCAAGCTCGATCCGTATCTGCTGGCTGATCCCAACCCATTGTCGCGGGCGGATCTCACCTTTCAGATCGAAGCCAATCAGGCCTTGCTGCGGCACGCAGAATCCAGCCTGGGCGCATTGGGTGCACTGGCGCAGGCCAACAATGGCATTGCGATCCTGGCAGCACCTGATGGCCTCATCCTGCACGAGCAGGGCAATCCCAATTTTCTCGATAAGGCGCAGCGTGTTGCCCTGCGGCCTGGCGTCAATTGGGCCGAGTCCCAGCGCGGCACAAATGCGATCGGCACAGCGCTGTACGATGGTCGTGCCGTCCGCATTCACGGCACAGAGCATTTTCTTGCCCGTAATCAGGTACTCAGTTGTCATGCGGCCCCCATCCTCTCGGCCACCGGCAGCATCCTTGGTGTCCTCGACCTTTCCAGCCCAGCCAACGTACTGTGTGGCTATGCCTTGGCCTTGGTGCAGCAGCTTGCTACCGGCATCAGCAACCTGATGATGCTTGAGAGCCCGTTGCAGCGGCTTGAGTTTCACGTGGGCGAGCCACACACCCGAGGCAAGTCAACCGCCATCTTGCTGCTGGACGATAAGCAGTGCATCGCGGGTGCCAATGAAGCCGCCCTGTATGTCCTGGGCACCGACTGGCGGCTGCTGGGCACGCCATGTGCCCAATGGATAGAGGGTGACTTGCATTCCGGCGGCACCTTATTGCATCGCCACGATGGCCTGATGCTCTCCGGGCGTCTGCTGTCTGGCATCCAACCAGGTCACCTCTTCAGACAGCGGCCGGCCAAACCAGTTGCCTTGCAGCGGTCGGCAGACGCGCTTCCGGAGCCCGATACCATCAGCCGTCCGTTGCTTGCGCAAGCGGTTCGCGCCGTCGACAGCCAGTTGGCCGTCTTGTTGCATGGCGAAACCGGTACGGGCAAGGAAGTGATGGCACGGCATATTCACGCCCGAAGCCAGTATCATGCGGGGACATTCGTGGCCGTCAATTGCGCCGCCTTACCCGAGCACCTGATCGAATCCGAGCTCTTTGGCTACGAGCCAGGCGCTTTTACGGGTGCGCGGCGTGAAGGCGCCCGTGGCCTGCTGCGCCAGGCGCACGAAGGCACCCTGTTTCTGGATGAGATCGGCGATATGCCGTTGGGCCTGCAAACGCGGCTGTTGCGCGTTCTGCAAGAGCGTGAGGTGCAGCCGTTGGGTTCTGAAAAGCGCATTGCACTTGATTTCAATCTGGTTAGCGCCAGCCACCAGGATTTGCCCAGTCGGGTGACCGAGGGGCTGTTTCGCGCGGATCTTTACTATCGCTTGCAAGGCATCCCGATCACGCTGCCACCCTTGCGGCAGCGCCCCGATTTATCGCACTTCATCGCCAATCAGTACGCGGGCCTGGGCGGGGCCTTGGCTACCCAGACGCTTGAGATACTGGCAGGCTATTCCTGGCCGGGCAATTATCGCGAGTTAAACAGCCTGTTGCGACGTCTGCGTTGCCAGTGTCCCCAGGATGGCCCGTTGCTGCCGCAGCAACTGCCCCAGGCTGTTGCCTCGATGTGCCTGCGATCCTCGCGTGATTGGGCCGCGGATGCGTCGCATGACCCGGCCATGAAGGCTGATGCTCCCGCCGTGCCGATCCCGTTCTCTGCATCACCATCATCGTCTCCGGTGCCAGGGGCCGTTGGCACAACTGGCCGGTTGAGCGAGCTGGAGCAGTCTGCCATTTACCAAACCTTGCACGATTGTGCCGGCAATGTCACCGAGGCGGCCCGGCGCCTCGGCATTCATCGCAGCACCTTGTATCGCAAGCTTAAGGGCTAGTTCTTTATCACTGCCTTTGGCTCGTGGGCTTTCCTATGGGTTCCGAATAACGGGGCGAGGATGCGTGGTGGTTGATCACATCGTCCATCTGTGCGGGCTCGCCCATCACCACATCCCAGCACCACACGCCAAAGCCACCCCGTGTGTTGATGGCTTGGACCCATGCGTCCAGCGCCAGCCGCTTCTTGCGGTTTTGCTCGGAATCCTCACCCTTGATTTCCAGTACCAGCATTTTGCCGTTGGCAAGACGCACCAGGTAGTCAGGCACATATTTGCGTTTGCTGCCGCGCCACAGGTAATAGATCTGGAAGCCCAGGTGGTCATTCTTGGCGTAGGCCGAAACTTCTGTGCTGGCCTCCAGGCGCTTGGCAGCATAGTCTTCCCAGGTACTGTCCGCTACAGCGTGGCTGATCTGCGATTTCACGGTCTCAAGGCATGGCTTGGTGGTGTACCAGGTGCGCATCAGCCGGGTAGATCCGATCGGAAACTCCGGATCGAACACAGGTTCGAGCTGTTGGCTGTTGTGCTGTTCGATCAAAGCCGCTATGTGCTGGACGATCGTATCCATGGAAAGCGCAATCAGGATGCGTTTACGTAGCGGCTCCTGGTGAAACAGCGATGGAATGTTTAGGTGATCTGAATTAAAAAACCGCTCTACCAGGCGCACCAATTGCTGAACCAGCAGTTCGCGTCCCCCGGAAAATCTACCGCCCAGGCTTTCCATCGCTTTGCGGGCTGCCATAAATAACAGTCGCTGCTGGCGAAACCCCTCGGGGATTTTTTCCAGATCGATCGGCACAATCTTGGACATATCCGTTGCGCCGCCCAGGGCAGGGGCAAGGTCGGCGCTGACAGGAATGCGAACAGGGTCGATGGTCAGCCGCAAGGCGCTGTGGTTGTCCCAGTCGAGTGTGAGTGCTTGATGGATGACGGTGTCCACACGTAGCACGTTGGGCCAGCTGATCTCCAGACTTGCACGATCTGGAAGTGATTCGACCTGAATACTGGGTTTGGGTGGCGGCGGAGCCTCGCCGCTGTCGTCTACATCCTGGAAAATCGACAGAGGGACGCCAAAGACGTTGACAAACTCTGGCCGAAACAGATCGCGCACCTGGCCGTCCGGACATTGCGCCGGCTCGGTGTCATATGACACACGCCGCAATCCCCGACCAATCACTTGCTCGCATAATAACTGGCTGGTAAAGGCCCGCAGGCCCATGATATGGGTGACGTTCTTGGCATCCCAGCCTTCAGACAGCATGGCTACGGAAATGACATTTTGCAGATCCTGACCCGCTGTGCCGCGTTTACCCACGTTATCGATAATTGCGCGTAGCAGTTCTTCTTTTTTCAGCGGGCGCAGGCGTGCTTTGATGAACTCCGGGATATCGGCGGCTTCAAGGATGTCGTGCAAAACTTCTTCGTAGGCTTTGTCCGCTGTGGCCGATTCCCCACTTTCTGCCTTGTTCAGCACCTTGGAGTCCACCCTTAGCGTGCGGGTGGGGGCCTGCAGATCGGGCCAGTGGGCATCGCCCTGGCGAAAATAGTGCTCAAGCCGGGCGGCTGTTTCCGTGCGGTTGCAGACAGTCAGTATGACGGGTGGAGAGACATGGCCAGCCGCTTGCCACGCGGCTCGGGTTTCACGCCAGTCTGCCCCCAGCAATGTGTAGGCCTGTTGCACCAGTTGGGGCAGAGCTTCATGAGGCTCAGCCCCGCGCCGGTTCAGATCTTCCTGAACCTCGGGTTCGCGGTACAGATGATATAGCTTGCTGCGGTAGGTTTTGGCATTGGGCAAGGCGTTGTCGCGGATGACGACGCGTGGGGTTTTGACCAATCCCGATTCAATCGCATCGTTCAGGCCAAAATCGGAGACCACCCAATCAAATAGGGCGGTTTCGGTGCTGGTTTTCCCGGTGGGCGCAAAGGGGGTGGCAGATAGATCAAAGCAGTGGCTGATGCGCCGTGTTTTGTGGATGCGGTCAAGCCCTTCAATCCAGCGGGTGGCATCGTCCAGGTTGATGCCCAGCATCTCTGCGTCTTTCTTGCTGACTTTGGTCTCGGGCCGGATGCGGTAGGCGTGATGGGCCTCGTCGTTGATGACCGCAATATCCTTGAAGCTCGCCAAGGCCCCCAGGATACGGCACACGTAGGCCTCATCGCTTTCGGCGCCCTTTTTTACGATGGATCGGGTGACATCCTTAAGTGGCATCAGGCTGTGCCAGTTATCGATCAGCAAAACCGCCTGATTAAGCTTCTGGCGCAAGGCCTCGTTGGGGCAGATAGCAAATTGGTCGTAGTAGTTTTCTGGGTGCCCAGGTTGCAGTACCTGCAGCCGTTCTTTAACCGTCAGGCCCGGTGCCACAATAAAGATGGCACGCGAAAAATCTTTATTGCGCTTGGGGTAGGCCAGGGCATTTAACACCTGCCAAGCGATGATCATGGCCATTACCGTTGTTTTGCCTGTGCCGGTTGCCATCTTGCTGCATAGGCGTTCCCAGGCACCGCCATCTCCGGGGATGGCGATTCCCTGTTGGTATTCTGTCGGCGCTTCGACGTGCCAGATCAGTGTTTCAATGGCTTCCAGCTGGCAAAAATAAAACGTGTATTGCCGCGCGCCGTTGTCGTGCCAGTGTTCCAGCAATTGGCGGGTAATGGCCGTCACACCGGGGTAATCTGCCTGCCGCCAGGCGGTTACGCGTTCGCGGATGCGGTTGACCAGATCCAGTTCTACCCCACGAACCGTGTTGTTGCGGGTATCAAAGATTTCGTATCCTGCCGGCCGGCGGCCCGTGTTTAGCTTGAGCTTGTTGTCAGACTCACGGACCCAGTGATGCGTGGGAGCCTCAAAGGGAGAGCTGATGATCAGGGAAGGCTGTGCCACGATTCTTCCCTTAACCCAACGGGATAACTTTCAGTGATTCGATGCCGCGGTCGTCTACGATCTTGACCGCGATCTTGCGGTTGTCTCCGGCCTCGAAAGGCAGGCTGACCGTGCCGTGGAAGGCATCCAGCCGGGATTCGTCCAGTTCTGCCCGGATGTTTTTCTTCAGTTTCTCCCAGCCTTCGCCTCGCCCAGCCATGGGAAAGAACACTTGGTGTGGAAACAGGCTGCGCTCGTCGTAATTCGTATCCAGTGCCCACATCGCGATCTTTTTCTTGCCGCCTGAGATCAATTCGCCTTTGACGGTATCAAAGTAGTCAAAGCCGTGAACCTCCACCACGTATTGATCGTTTTTGGTTTTGCGTACTTCCACTTCGGGCTGGCCCATCAGCCAGAAACTTTGGTTGTGGGCCCGTGCCTTGCGCAGGTCGTCAGTCAGCAAGTCGGTATTCATTTGTGCTTTTAGTGCCGTGATGCCGCGCAGGGCATCAATATCCTTGGCGGCCTCCGGATCGAAGGCAAAGGCGCAAAATACAATCATCTTGGGTAAAGGAAACAGATTGCCCGCCTGGGTGAGCGCGTTGGTTACCTGGCGCTGTTCCAGTGCGCCGTATTCCGGGCCAAAGCTCACCACCACGCGCTCGCCCGAATCCAGGTGGCCGGTGGCATGCAGGTGTTGCATACCATCGTCTGTAGGCAGGGGTTCCAGATCGGCAAAGTTCAGTTTTTGGCCGCCTTTGCCGCGAATGCCGGCTTTGAGCAGCTCATCGCGCCATTGATGTTGACGGCCGGATTCGCCCGTGCGGGCGATGCTAGTGTCAGCTTCGGCTGGGCCGTCTGCTTCATCCAGCGATTTGACGCTGGGGAAGGGGACAGCCTCTACCGTAAAGGGGCCGGTGATGCGTAGTTTGTCTCGCGCAATGGCCGGTTGGTCGTAGAGCGTTTCCTGGTCGGCATGTGCGGCGATGCTGGTGTCCATTTGGGTTTGCATCGCCTGCCGGCATGAGTGAAAGGCTGCCAGGGCATCCTGCGCGTTGGCTGGCCAGTTTTTTGGGTAGTCGAAAGGCACTTCCCATTCAAGCAGGGTGTCGCCCTTTGAAAAATCCAGTGTCTGGCCTTTGCGGCCACCTTCGGTAACGGTAAAAGCAGGGGCCTTGGCATGTTGCAGGGCCTGGTTCAGTTTTTCCAGCGCAGATTCGATAGCCGGGTGTTTTTGTTCGTAGATGGTATCGATTTCAGGGTTGTTGGCAATCGACTTCAAGGTGATGTGCGGCACTGTCTTGTAGATGAAGCCGCCTTTCAGGCCTTCCTGAGGGTATTTGAGGTCGTAGTAATCGTAGCTGGCCGTCATCAGCCGCTGTTTGGCCAGCGTCACTGCCACGCGTGAGGTATCACAGGTGATCCAGCGGCGGCCCCATTTTTCGGCAACGAATGCAGTGGTGCCTGAACCGCAGGTGGGATCCAGCACCAGATCGCCGGGGTCGGTGGTCATCAGGAGGCATCGTTCGATGACTTTGTCTGCAGTTTGAACAACATAGAGTCGATCAGTTGCTCCGGCTGTGTCCACCCAATTGTTACCCAATGGGTAGGCAAGGAAGTCGTTTAAATATCGCTTATAAGCGAGCCGCTCTCCCTGTGGATTGAGGCGCCCCGCCTTTGCAAGCCTACTCATGCCGTCAGCGGTGGAAGTCCAGCCTCTGGACATCGGAGGAAAGTAGTTTTGTCCGTCCACGTGCACTGGAAAATACATGGCTGAACCAGGGCCGGCGCTTCGGCCTTGTCGCTGTGAGGTTGTGTCACCAAGTCGAAATATCAGGCTGTCTCGTTCCAGTGATTTTGGGTGCTCTATCTCTGAGGAGTTGAGGCGTCTGCAACTACCGTTTGATAGTTGAATAAATTGGTACATACTACCGCCAACACCTCCCATTTCTTTTAAAGAAAGTGGGGGATTGTATTTAGTGACCCTCTTTTCTAGTCCATACCAAAGAAGATAATCAACGGTACCGGATAAATAGGTTGATGTTTGACCAGATGTCTTTTGAACAGTTATTTGGGCAACAAAATTTTCGGGTTTGAATACCTCGTCCATTAATTCTCTTACATGGTGCAGGTTCTCATCCGAAATCTGCACGAACACGCTGCCTGTTTCATTCAATAGTTCACGCGCCAGTAACAGGCGATCCCGCAGGTACGTCAAATACGAGTGAACCCCTAACTCCCAGGTATCCCGGAAGGCTTTGATCATTTCCGGCTCTTGGGTCAGGTCTTCGTCCTTGCGATCCTTGACATCCCGCTTGCCGACAAAGGGCTGGAAGTTGCTGCCGTACTTGATGCCGTAGGGCGGGTCGATATAGATCATCTGCACCCGGCCGGCCATGTTTTCCTTTTGCAGCAGGCTGTTCATCACCAACAGGCTGTCGCCGGAGATCAATCGGTTGGCCCAGCCGCGCTCGTGGCGGTAGAAATCGATGGCATCGCGCAACGGCAGGCTCTCAAACGGCGCATCAAATAGCCCAGGCTGCACAGCTTTGGTGGCCTGTTTGCTTGTGGTTTTCGTGCCCATTGCCTTGCGCACGGCCGTCAGGATACTGGCTGGGTCGATGCGCTCGTGCACGTGCAGGCTGACGATATCGATATCAAAGCTGGTGCGTTCGGCTTTACCTGCCCAGTTCAGGTAAGGGCTTTGCAGGCGTTTCAGTTCTTCCAAGGCTGCACGCATCTGGGCTGTGTCACCCGAGGCCAGCGCGTCATCGATCAGGGTTTCAATCTGGCTGCGCTGTGGGTCAAAACTCAGGGCAGGATCCAGATGGGGGTCGTACGCCCATTTTGTTTTGCCTGCTTCGGGATCCGTTGCCGGTGTGACCATGCCTACCTCCGGGTTGTTCACGCGCTTGTCGGCGTGCCGGTAGGATAGGATCTGGGCGTCGTCGCCAGTAGCCCGGCTATTACGGGGTGCCAATTTTGTCTTGCGGCTGATGGGCTTCGGTGGTTTGCTGGGCGTATCGGGTACCTGCTGTGTTTCCAGCGAAAAATCGTCCTGATCACCGGTCTTTGCATTGGCTGAAGCGTGTGGTTTGGCAGGCACGGCAGGCTGACTCCTGATAGGGCTTATGCCCTTGGATATTTACGGCATATTTTGTTACCTGTGAAGTCTAGCAGATGGCTATCCCTATACGGGGCTTGGGCTGGCACATTGGAAGTGCCAGCCCAAGCCTTACTAGAGGGTGCCCGCTAGATAATCACCATCAATCGGCCTCCTGGCGCCGCACCCCCGCCCAGGCCTTGAATGCCGCGATAGTGAGCGGGATGGAGCCGAAGATGATGAACACCAGGTCGCCCGGCAGGCGCAGCCACTCGATGATCAGGGCTGTTGGCTGGTGGATGAACGCCATGCTGCGTGCGTGCCAGTAGCCGTGTTGTGTCACATCCCACACCTGGCGCAGGCCGCTGGGAAACAGACTGAAGGCCACCATCATCATGAGGCCGATATTGGCACCCCAGAAGGTGTATTTGACCCAGCGCTCGATGCCCGGCCAGTCGCGGTCAGAGGCAGTTTGGCGCAAGACAAACACCATCAGCGCAATGGCCAGCATGCCAAATACACCCATCAGCGATGCGTGACCATGGTTGGGGGTCAGTTGCGTGCCGGTCTCGAAATAGCTGACGATGGGCAGGTTGACGAGGAAGCCGAACACACCGGCACCGAGGAAGTTCCAGAAACCGACGGCAATCAGGAAGAACAGCGTCCACTTGTGATCGTGTGCGATCTTGGCACGAGGGGTATTTTGATCGCCACCGCGTGCGGTTTTGATAAAGCCCCAGGCATCCAGGGTGAGTAGCGTAAGTGGCACAACTTCGAGCACCGAGACCAGCGCGGATGCCGCCATGTTGAAGCTTGAGTGGCCGTTAAAGTACCAGTGGTGGCCGGTACCCACCAGCCCGCCCAGGAAAAACAGGATGGCATCCAGGTAGATGACGCGCAGCGCGGTGTTAACCCGTGCCAGCCCAAGCTGGTAGAACACGATGGCTACTACGGTGGTGGCGAAGAACTCGAAGAAGCCTTCGACCCACAGGTGGATGATCCAGAAGCGCCAGGTGTCCACCACCGTGAAGTTGGTGTGCGCACCGTAGAACAGCGCCGGCAGATAGAACAAGGGGATTGACAGCGCTGCCAGCAGGAACATGCGCACAACGGGTCTGGCCTCGACCGAGGCGTTGTCGCGCGGCCGCGCAAGCCACCACAGTACGGCAAACCACACCACCAGGCCGATCACCAGAACGTACTGCCACAGACGGCCGAGTTCCAGGTATTCCCAGCCCTGGTTGCCAAGCCAGAACCACCAGCTGCCAAACCATTGCAGCATGCCGGCCCATTCGCCCACCAGGCTGCCGACGATGACGATGAGGAAGGCGGCAAACAGCAGATTGGCCCAGTGTGTGAGGGCTTCGGGTACCTGCTTGCGCAGCGTGCTGCCCAGGAACAGGGCGGCGGCCACGTACGAGGTGGCAATCCACATGACGGCACTTTGCAGGTGCCAGGTGCGCATCAGGTTGCTTGGAAAGATGCGTTCTAGCGGAATGCCGTAGAAGCCGCCTGGTTCGATGCGATAGTGCGCAGTAGCGCCACCCACCAGCGTCTGAAACAGCCAGACGGCAGCGACGATGACAAAGAACTTGACCAGCGCGCGTTGCCCTTTGGTGGACACGCCCGGTGTGACGCGCGGTTCGATTTTGCCGGCGCTGATCCAGCCCAGGTATTCAAAACGGCCAGAGGCCAGCAGGGCCGCGCCCAGACCGATCAGGAATACCACGAGACTGAGCGCACTCCAGAAGGTTGCATCGCCCGCCGGTACATTACCCACCGACGGATCGTATGGGAAGTTCATGGTGTAGGAATAGCCCTCACCTGGCCGATTGGCCACTGAAGCCCATGCAGCCCAAGTGACAAATGCGGTGAACTGACGCAACTGCTGCGGGTCAGTGATCCAGTTGGGCGAGAGCCCGCCGTTGTTCTCGGGATCCTTGAAATAATTGGTCCAGTAGCCAAGCTGCGCCTTCCATGCGGCCACTTCTGGTGGTGTGAGGGTGAGCACCTGTGTAGCGGCGTCGTAGCGGTTGGTTTTCAGCAATTGCGCTACCTGGCCTTGCACGCCTGCCCGTTGGGTGGCGTCAAGGGCAGCCATAGGCTTGTCGTACTGCTGCTGCGCCAGTGCTTCGGCGGTTTGAAGACTCATCTGGTGCAGTGCCTCAGCGGAGTAATCAATCCCCAGATAGCCGCCGTGGCCCCAGATGGAACCGTTATCCATCAGTCCGTAACGCAGAAACACACCTTGCCCGTTTTCAATATCGGCGCGGGTGAAGAGTGCGGTGCCGTCGCTGGATACGACTGATTGCGGGATTGGAGGCGCGTGCTTGTAGCCCAGCACGGTCATGGCAACCAGTACCGCTGCCCCAATGACAAAAACAATGATGAACCACCGTACCCACCACGGTGAAAGGGGCTTCGTATCGTCCCCCAAAGACTCTGCCGTCGCTGTGCTCACGCAAGCTCCTTGTAGATTGACGTCCATCCTATGCGTTGCGTTCGGTACGTCTACAGGAGCGTCAAATAAGCCCTATACGCTTTGGGGCGGCGCAAGCTGTAACCCTTGCTACAACGAGATGAGCGGTTTCAAGCCTATTTCTGATCGTCCATCATGTTTGTCCAATGGATCGTAGCCCGTCTGAACATCCAGAATAGTGCTTCCTGGTCGCTTGGTGTCAATTATCAAGGTTTGCAAGATGGTTTAAGGCAGAGGGTGGGATGGCTGAATAACCATTGATGCATCCCGCCTGTCTTGATCGGGGTCAGGCTGCTATCAAAGCCTGAATGTCGGACTGAGCCTGTGCCAGGCCGCGTTCGCGGTGCTCCTGTCCCATGTTCATACCTTCAGCGCGTACCGTGCGGATATCGGTGACACCCATGAAGCCGAATATCGATTTGAGATAGCTTTCCTGGTGTTCCATGGCGGGATTGGCGGAATAAATGCCGCCGCGGCTCAGTGCCAGGATGACGGTTTTGTCACCCAGCAGGCCCACCGGGCCGGTTTCGGTGTATTTGAAGGTGCGCCCAGCCTGGGCGATGCGATCCAGCCAGGCCTTGAGCTGGGCGGGAATGGTGAAGTTGTACATAGGTGCGCCGATGACGACGATATCTGCTGCGATCAGTTGGCTGACCAGTGCTTCGGAGACCTCGTTTTCGAGGCGCTGGGCCTCGGTGACCGTACCAGCCGAATCGGGCATGCGGAAGCCGAGTGCATCCAGCGACAGCGGGTTGGGCGCCTGGGCCGCCAGATCCAGGTAATCAACCTGGAGGCCAGAATGCCAGGCCTGTTGTTGCGCCACGATGTCGCGAGACAGGCGGCGGGAGACGGATTCCGGGCCAGTGATACTGGAGTCGATGTGCAGCAATAATTTCATTGGGATGCCTTGAATGGATGAAAAATATCGGTTCGGTATGTGATTAGCCCTATTTTCCATTAAGCTTGAATGATTG
The DNA here is from genome assembly GCF_040276085.1 of Castellaniella sp. FW104-7C03. Lineage (NCBI taxonomy): Bacteria > Pseudomonadati > Pseudomonadota > Betaproteobacteria > Burkholderiales > Alcaligenaceae > Castellaniella > Castellaniella sp. FW104-7C03. The sequence continues at coordinate 7,603 of NZ_JBELOK010000011.1, read as the reverse complement.
ATAATCCGTTTCAAAGAACAAACAGTATTCTATTTATGAGGTGAATCCACCATGCATGACTTGAATGACATGCGCTACTTTGCTGAAGTCGTGGAACGTGGCAGCTTTTCAGGTGCGGCCCGCGCGCTGGAGCTGCCAACTTCGCGCCTGTCCAGGCGGATTGGACGGCTCGAGGCCGAACTGGGCGTGCGGCTGTTGAACCGCACGACACGCAAGCTGTCCTTGACGCTGGCGGGTGAGCAGTTCATCCGCCATTGCATTGCTGTGCGAGACACCGCCGACCAAGCCTATGCGGAGATTTCCCGAATCGTGGCCGAGCCGCGCGGCGTTCTGCGGGTGTCCTGTCCCGTGACGCTTGCACAGACAGTGGTAGGGCCACTGATCCCGGCGTACCTGAAGCGCTGCCCGCACGTCAAACTGAATCTGGAGGTGACCAATCGCGTGGTTGATCTGGTTAGTGAGCGTGTGGACGTCGCGTTGCGTGTGCGGCTTAGCCTGGATGACAGCGGTAGCGCAATCATCAAGCGGCTGGGTCGGGGTAGTACCTGGCTGATAGCAAGCCCCAAACTGCTTCAAAATGTGGGCCGTCCCGAGCAGCCCGCCGATCTGAAACGCTTTGACGCGGTGGGGATGTCAGCGCAGGCCGGCAGGATTCATTTTTCTTTGGATGGCCCGCAGGGGGCACACCAAGAGATTGATTGCGCTGCGGCCTATATCGTAGACGACTTGGTAACGCTGCGTTATGCCATCGAGGAAGGTATTGGTGTCGGTTTTATGCCCGACTACATGTGTCGCGAGGGCATTGCCCAGGGCCGTCTGGAGCAGGTTCTGCCCGAGTGGTCGCTTCGCTCTGGCATCGTGCATGCTGCGTACCTGTCGCGCCGTGGCATGTCGCCGGCAGTGCGTTCGTTTTTGGACTACATGGGCGAGGTGCTGGTAGAAGATCTGGGCGATGCGCCCGCCGGGTTGGTATAGGTGGCCGAGGCTTCGTTATAGCGGGCTTAAAACGCCGCCTGCAAGCAGCGCTATGACAGCAGCGCCCAGTACGATGCGATAAACCACAAAGGGCATGAAGCTGTGAGTGGAGATAAATCGCAAAAAGGCCACGATCACGCCGTACCCAACAAAAAACGCCACCAACGTGGCCCAGGCGGTGGGCCCGGCTCCGATGGGCCCGACTTGCCCCCAACTGCGAAACAGCTGATAGAAACCGGCTGCAAAGACGGCTGGCAGAGCCAGTAAAAATGAATATCGTGCGGCTGCTTCTCGGGTGTAGCCCAATAGCAAGCCAGCGGTGATGGTGCCGCCTGAGCGGGACACTCCGGGGATCAGCGCCATGGCCTGCGCCAAGCCAAACAACAGGCCGTGGCCCCAGCTGAGTTGATCTAGAGGACGCTGCTTGCGGCCGATGTAATCGGCCATGCCCAGAATCACCGCAAACAGGGCAAGCACCGTACCTGTGATGTACAGATTGCGCAGGCTGCCTTCAATCGCATCCTTGAACAACAAGCCCAGTACGGCGATGGGTAGCGTGCCGATGATGATCAGCCAGCCCATGCGGGCATCCGGGTTGCCGCGCGGCCCGGTGGGGGTGAGTGACGCTAGCCAGGCCTTCAGGATGCGTAGGATGTCATGGCGAAAATACAGCAGCACGGCCATTTCGGTGCCTATCTGTGTGATAGCAGTAAAAGCGGCGCCTGGGTCTCCCCCCGAAGGTAGTAGCGGCCCCAGGATGCGCAGGTGGGCACTGGAGGAAATCGGCAAAAACTCGGTAAGGCCCTGAACCAAGCCGAGGATGGTGGCTTCCAGCCAGACGCTTGTACTACCCATGATGGCGCACGTTCCCTGATCAATAAAGCAAACAGTGTACTGTGGTTCTATGACGCTTTGCCGCGTGTACTTGACGAGGTGTAAGCCGTCGGGCGGGGGTACAAATTTCGATTGCCACATTTGCATCTAGACAGTAACGTACCGCGATCAATCTAAAGGTTGGGGAGATGGAAATGTGTGAATTATGTGCAGGCCGTCGTTCTGTGGATGGGGCACCAGAATCGCGATCCCGGCGTGCTGCCCTTGGCGCAATTGCTGCGTTTTCATTGCTGGGCATGTCCACGGGATATGCACACGCGTACGCAAAATCCCCTCCAAAGCCGGGAAACGTGCTTTCTCCCGATCAGGCCATCAAGCGTTTGTTCGAAGGAAACCAGCGATACACCTCGGGCAAGACCAAAAACCGGGACTTCGCCTCAACACGTCAGGCATTGGCGGGCGGGCAGAATCCTTATGCCAGTATCCTGAGCTGTGCAGATTCGCGGGTGAGCCCGGAGTTCTGTTTTGATGAAGAAAGAGGTGACCTGTTTGTGTCACGTGTAGCCGGCAACTACGTCAGCAGCGATATTTTGGCGAGCCTGGAGTACGGTGTTGCGGTTTTGAAGGTGCCGGCCATCATGGTGCTTGGGCACACCCGTTGTGGCGCGGTGAGTGCGGCGGTCGATGCGTACGAGAAGCAGGCCGAATTTCCCGGCCATATCCAGAACATTGTCACCGAGCTGATGCCCGCCGTACGCGCTGCCGCGAGCCAGACGCCCAAAGGCGGCACCTTGCTGCATGCAGCAACCATCGAAAATATCAGGCAAAACGTGCGTCGCCTGCAGGAGGCCACGCCTATTCTTGACAGGGCGGTGCAGGCCGGGAAGCTCAAGGTTGTCGGGGGGCTTTATCACCTGGATACGGGGCGGGTCGAGGCCATCACCTGATTACGCCACTTACGTCAGATGAAAAAAACCGCCTGAAAAATCAAGCGGTTTACCGCTCTCACGTGAGACGGCAGCTGCCTTGCATAAATCTACTGACTACGGTGGGGATCACACAGCTTTTGACGCTGCTGGTCGGTGAGTACGGCCTCGATCTGCTTACGCAAGTCAAGTGAACTTTCAAACATTTGTTTACGCACACCCTCCCTCTCGTCATACTTTTTGCGCGCGGCTTGTTCATCGAATTTCCCGTTCACAGTAGCGTTACTCGAATTTAAGCTTAATTCGCGCATTTTGCCCATGAGGTCCCACTGCTTGCGGCCAAGTTCATCACGGATCGCCTCGATCTTCGTGCGCTGTTCGCTCGTAAGATCGAGCCCGTCAATGCTGCAATTTTGCGGACCATAGCCACCACCCAACATACCTTGGCCCATTCCGAAGCCGCCCATCATTCCCGGCCCCATGCCATAGCCGCCAGGCCCGTGTTCCCCACCCATCATGCCTGCACCGTAACCACCAGAACCTTGAGCCCCACCCATCATTCCCGCACGACCACTATATGGCTGAGACCATGCGGACGTGACCAACAGCAGACTCGCGGCAAAAACAAGCACTGTGTACTTTTTCATGTCATTTCCTTTCGTTTGGCGATACAACTCACAATCTATCGCTCGAAAGTGCTGCCTCTATTGACGCACGTCAAATTGATAGCGTTTTTATCGAAATGACAATAGGCAGCGTAGATGTCGCAGGCTATGGCAGACGCATTTGATCCATGACTTGGTCCTGTTCGCGCAAGGATTATTCGTGCCCCATTCCATGATGCGCATGACCCTGCTTTGCGTCGGCGCCGTGGTCGGATAACTGGGCATCAAACCAATGATGTAGCGCAGACACTAAAGATACATTCGCGCTTGAATATTGAACTTCACCGCCGTTGGGCAGATCCTTGTAATTAATGCTGATTTCCCCTGGCTTGGCTTTTTTAAGTTGTGCCAATCCTGACATCCCCATTCCGTGTATGTGCATCGGCGCAGAAAAATCTCCGTTTCTGAACTGATCGGCGATGTCATGTAAATGTTCGCGAATCAGTTTGGTTTGCGTGCGGTTCTTCGGATTTTTGGCGACGACTTGTTGGACACCGCCATTACTGGTTTTGGTAAACAGGTGGGTCGTTGCCTTCAGGTCGAATGGCATGACTTCCGCTCCTCGTGCCGATACCTCTGCCTGGCGACTTGGATCTGCGGCGCTCGCTACTGAAGAATTAAATGGTGCGCTGAGGCCGCATAACAGTGTTACTGGAAGGATGAGGAGGGCAAATCGCATAGATGACACCATAGATTTAAGGGCGAGGCGGTATTCATGGGCTCTACATCATGAACGGGGGACAGCGACATTCATTAGACTTGTTTTTACGAAGAACACGTTTAATGGAGCAATGCCGATGTCCCCAATCGATTCTATCCTAGGCATCCAAGGTTTGGTGCATGGCTTGTATAACGGAGAGATCCCGCCGGATTGTCGAGGGCGCTATGTCTTCGTCCCGGCGCTCATCCGCGAATTCCTGAAAATCCAGGTGGGATACTGACGCCAGCGAACGCGTGTAGCCCACGCTTTCGCCTCCTTGTAGGTCTCGAAGGTCTTGGATCGGACGGGGAAGCCCTTCCGGCGGATCTGAGCGCCATTGGTGGGGGCCGCGCGGTGTGATGGTAGCCATCCTAAACTCCTAACTGGAAGCAGCCAAGGCGGCTGCGTTAGGGTATAGGTCGTTGTGCCAATTAGTGCCAAAAATAATAAATTGGGCCGCCTGTTCAGGTGGCCCAATGGCGCGGAAACCCGCATGAATACTTGGTGGAGACGAGGAGGATCGAACTCCCGACCTTCGCATTGCGAACGCGACGCTCTCCCAGCTGAGCTACGTCCCCGAAAGACGGAAATTCTAGCATAAATGTGGCTTGTCACTACGTTGGATAGGCCTCAAATTGAATATAGTGTCTTGAAAACAGGGCCGTTATACTGGCCGACAATCACTGTCTCTAACCCTTGGGGGATGGACGCCATGGCTGATAATCTTGAGCGTGGACGTACGCGGGTACAGGGGTTTGTAAACCCCGAAATGGATTACCAGCTGATGCGTCAGCTGGGCTCGGCCCGCTATGGCGGGGCGTCGGTGGGCGAGTGCCTGGCCTTGGCTCAGAAAATTGGCAGTGCCCGGCCGGCTGCCTGGGTGGATGCCTTCGAGGCATCCGGCAAACGCCACCAGGCCGATGCAGAGGGCCGTGCGGCGCGCGGGCATGCCATCAGTGCGCGAGACCAATACCTCGAGGCCTGCAACAGTTATCGGGCGGCGGAATACTACACACCGATCGAAGACGACCGGCACCGGGCGCTGGGCTTATCCAGCCGGCGCTGTTTTATGGCTTATTTGCGGGCCGCCGGGATTCACGGCACAGAACTTTGGTTTCATTACCAGGGGCTGGCATTACCCGCGTACCATATCCATCAGCCAGAGGGGGGTGTTACCCCTGCCAGGATGCTTGCAATCGTCAGTGGCTTTGATGGCACACTTGAAGAATCCTGGATCATGTACGGCGCTGCCGCATTCGAGCGTGGCTACGATTTGCTGCTGTTTACCGGGCCGGGACAGATGGATGCCTGGCGTTTTCATGATGGCAGCCACTTTGCCCCGGATTTTGAACAGGTGGGCCGGCAGGTGGCCGATTACGTGACGGCCGTACCTGGGGCATACGCAGGCCGATTGGCCCTGATGGGCATCAGCTTTGGTGGGTACTTTGCAACCCGTATTGCGGCACACGAGCCTCGTTTCAGTGCCCTGATTGCCAATTCTCCCATTATCGATCTGCATGCCTATATGGTGTCTTTTGCGGGCGTGGATCCTGCTGAGCTCAGTGCGGCAGATGATTTTCGCCTGGCGGATCTGCCACAGATCCCAGATAGTGTGATGGATGCGCAAACCCGCGGGATGGCGGGTAATTTGATGCGCCGCTTCGGGCAAGAGGGGTTTGCAGACACCTATCGTTATTTGCGCCAGTTTCGGGTGGATAGCCAGGCCTTGAGTCAGATTGCCTGCCCAAGTCTTGCGCTTGCCGGCGAAGGTGAGGGGGCGGAGCCCCTGCGTCAGCTGAGTGTATTTATGCAGGGTACAGGCGGGCCGTCTACCTCGCATATTTTTACAGCAGCCGAAGGCGCCGACGGGCATTGCCAAAATGCCAACCCGGCGATCTCGGCGGCAGTGGCGCTTGATTGGCTGGACGAGCGATTCTCCTGAAGATGTTTCGGGCAGCCGCTGCCCGGGTTCACCATCAGGCTGGCCGTATAATGGTCGTTTGTCTCTTTTTTACTGATTTGTCCGGATCCCCATGAGCACAACCATTCTCGAAAATCTGCCGGTCGGGCAGAAGGTCGGCATCGCCTTTTCGGGCGGGCTGGATACCAGCGCTGCCTTGCTGTGGATGAAGAACAAGGGCGCAATCCCGTTTGCCTACACGGCAAACCTCGGCCAGCCCGATGAGCCGGATTACGACGAAATCCCTCGTAAGGCGTTGCGCTATGGTGCCAAAGGGGCACGGCTGGTGGATTGCCGGGCGCAACTGGTGTCTGAAGGCATTGCCGCCTTGCAGTGCAATGCGTTTCATATCTCGACGGGTGGCGTTACTTACTTCAATACCACGCCGATTGGCCGTGCGGTTACTGGCACCATGCTGGTGTCGGCCATGCGTGAAGACGACGTGCATATCTGGGGTGACGGCAGCACGTTCAAGGGCAACGATATCGAGCGCTTTTATCGCTATGGTTTGCTCACCAACCCCGAGCTCAAGATCTATAAGCCGTGGCTTGATCAGCAATTTATCGACGAGCTTGGCGGGCGCGCCGAGATGTCACAGTATCTGCAGGAAAACGGCTTTGATTACAAGATGTCGGCCGAGAAAGCGTATTCCACCGATTCAAACATGCTGGGCGCAACCCACGAGGCCAAGGATCTTGAACACCTGGATTCGGGCATGCGGATCGTGCAGCCCATCATGGGACTTGCCTTCTGGAAACCCGAAGTTGAGGTAAAGGCCGAAGAAGTCACTGTGCGCTTCGATGAAGGGCATCCGGTGGCGCTCAACGGCGTCGAGTACTCCGACGCCGTTGAGCTCATGCTGGAGGCCAACCGGATTGGTGGGCGTCATGGCCTGGGGATGAGTGATCAGATCGAAAATCGCATCATCGAGGCCAAGAGCCGTGGCATCTACGAAGCCCCGGGCATGGCCTTGCTGCACATCGCCTACGAGCGTCTGGTAACCGGCATCCACAACGAAGACACCATCGAGCAATACCGCATCAATGGCTTGCGCCTGGGGCGTTTGCTGTATCAGGGCCGTTGGTTTGATCCCCAAGCCATCATGTTGCGCGAAACCGCCCAGCGCTGGGTAGCTAGAGCCATTACCGGCGAAGTCGCCCTCGAGCTGCGTCGTGGTAACGATTACACGATCCTCAATACGCAATCAGCCAATCTTACCTATCACCCGGATCGCCTGACGATGGAAAAGGGTGAGTCCATGTTCTCGCCTCTGGATCGTATCGGGCAACTGACCATGCGCAATCTGGATATTGTGGATACCCGCGCAAAACTGTTTACGTATACCCAGGTGGGTTTGCTGGCCAAGACCGGCCAGTCGGATATTCCTCAGATCCGCCAGGATAAAGGCAAAGAGCAGTAAACCAGGCTGGTTGATGGACCAGGAAAACAATAAATAAAGGCCAGTATTGAACTGACCCCCAAAAGTTGGACAGTCGAGGGTTAAGTGGCCAAGGCCTGATTTCGGTATTGAACCGGACTCAGG
>NZ_JBELOK010000010.1:0-149788 GCF_040276085.1 Castellaniella sp. FW104-7C03 | reverse complement strand
GCATTGCTCCATTAAACGTGTTCTTCGTAAAAACAAGTCTAATGAATGTCGCTGTCCCCCGTTCATGATGTAGAGCCGAACTTTTTCACTTGGGTTTTTCCTGGGGCGGATTTGAAAGCATGGTGATGCCGCAGATTGACATGCCGACCCGCGTAGCCTCGCAGTGGCCATATAAAGACCCACTGGTGCGCCTGCACATCGGCCTGGAATCACCTGACGATCTGATTGCCGATCTCAAGACGGGCTTTACCTACCTATCCTCCTGACAAAAGAACCAGACAGGCCGTGACCCTTACGCCAGAACATCCCCTTCCTCATTCTGGTCTAAGGCTCGATACGTAATCTGAAAGCTACGCGGATTTCCGTGTGCCGGTTGCAGCTACCGCACCGGCACGACCCTATGCCCGAGGATTGCCATCATGAACACTTTACCCATGGACTGGACACATACGGATGACGGACACGACCTGCTTATCAAAGTGCCCGCCATTACCCTGTCCTTCTGGATCATCAAGATTTTGTCCACGACTGTCGGGGAAACTGCCGCGGATTTCCTGGCTGTGGACGCCGGTTGGGGCCAGAATACAACCCGCCTGGTCATGGCAGGCCTGCTGGCCGCTGCGCTGATCACGCAAGTACGGACACGGCGCTACACGCCCTGGAGCTATTGGCTGACAGTGGTATTGGTAAGCATTGTTGGTACGCAGATCACCGATCTTTTAACCGATGGCCTGGGTGTCAGCCTGTCCGTCAGCACACCCGCCTTTGCGATTGCCCTGGCCGGCATTTTTATTGCCTGGCACCACTTCGAACACACCTTGTCGATCCACGATATCGTGTCACGTCGGCGCGAACTATTTTACTGGGCAGCAATTCTGTGTACGTTCTCGTTGGGTACCGCTGCGGGAGATCTGGCGACAGAAGCCCTGGGCATGGGGTTTAGCAATGGGGTTCTGATTTTCGGCACACTGATTGCGGCCACCTATATCAGTTTTGCACTGGGCGGCAATGCGGTTTTAACTTTCTGGATCGGTTACATCCTTACGCGGCCTTTTGGCGCATCGCTGGGCGATTTATTGACACAAGCCCGGATTGATGGCGGCATGGGAATGGGTACGATGTGGACAAGCGCACTGTTTCTATCTGTGATTGTTCTGCTGGTGGCGGTAGAGTCTTATGTGGTTGGCAGCCACCGTTCTGAACAATAATCCAGCCATGGATCCAGTCCAACTAACGAGATAAAACCATGCGTGTCCTGCTTGTCGAAGACGACCCCATGATTGGTGAAGCAATCCGGGATGCCCTGCGGGATGAATCCTATGCGGTGGATTGGATCCAGGACGGCCTGACAGTTGCTGCCACCCTGAAAGCCCAAAGCTATGACCTGATCCTGCTGGATTTGGGCCTGCCGGGCAAGGACGGCCAACAGGTACTCACAGAACTTCGCATGCGTCGTGAAAGCGTCCCCATCCTGATCATCACCGCCAGGGATGCCTTGTCTGACCGCCTGCGCGGCCTTGATGGCGGCGCAGACGATTATGTGCTCAAGCCCTTTGAGATGGCAGAGCTTCTGGCCCGCATGCGGGCGGTGGTACGGCGCAAGGGTGGCCAAGCCAGCCCGGTGCTTGGCAACAGCACGCTGACACTCGATCCAGCCTCCCAAGAGGCCACGGTAGGCGATGGGCCAGCAGTATCATTAACCGGCCGCGAGTTTGCTCTGCTGCATGCCCTGCTGATCCGACCCGGGGCGATTTTGTCCCGCAGCGCCCTGGAAGACCACATCTACGGCTGGGGTGAAGAGATCGAAAGCAATATGGTGGATTTTTTGATCCATGCCTTGCGCCGAAAACTGGGCAACAACATTATCAAGAACGTAAGGGGTGTGGGATGGAGAGTCTCAAAAGACGATTAAATCGTTCCATCCAGATCAAGCTTTCGTTTGTCCTGTCGGTGGTGATTGCTGCCGTTGCGATCACTGCCGGCATATTCTCATTTGTATCGGCACTTGAAGACGCCCACGAGCGACAAGACGATGTGCTTTTTCAGGTAGCCGACCTCATGGGCCGAATCCAGGGCTCTGCCCCCTTGGCTCTGCAAAAGCTCGAGCTGCAAGACCAGGATCACGACTCTTCACTGTTTGTACAAATTCTTGATCACACCCCTGCCGCACATCAAGACTTGGGCAATCCGGTGCCCATTCCGCCCACGCTTGCTGACGGCTTGCATACCCTGGACATTGGGGACAAAAATTTTCGGGTGCTGATTCAACCACTGGCGGAGAACACTCGCATCGCTGTGGCCCAGGACACCGATCTGCGCGATGCAGTGGCAATCCAGGACGCCTTGCGCACGCTGGCGCCCTTTTTGATCTTGGTGCCTATTCTGTTGCTTGTCATCGCAGATCTGGTGCGCCGCGTGTTTCAACCCACCCGCGCCCTGGCCGAAGCCGTGGATGCCCGGGCAGAAACAGACTTGCACCCCATCGCCGACAAAAACCTGCCGCGCGAGATACGGCCTTTTATCGATGCAATCAACCGGCTGCTGGCCCGGGTTTCCGAGTCGATGGAGACACAACGCAGATTTATTGCGGATGCCGCGCACGAACTCCGCTCGCCGGCCACTGCGCTTGCCCTGCAGGCAGAGCGCCTGAGCAAAGCCGAGATGTCTGTTGCCGCGCGAGAGCGCCTGCAGACATTGCAACAAGGGCTTGAGCGCAACCAGCACCTGCTGACCCAACTACTGGCATTACTCAGGGCGCAGGCAACCATCGATACACCGGGGGGGCCCTCTACCCATATCGGGGAAGTATTGCGAAAAGTGCTGGAAACCACATGGCCGCTTGCCGAAGCCAAGCATATTGATATCGGGGTAAGCGGTGCCGAAGACACCAAGATTGCAGTATCCGAGCTGGATTTGACGATTCTGCTTAGAAACCTTGTGGATAACGCGATCCGCTACACCCCGGATGGCGGCCAGGTAGAGGTGCTGGTTCGCACCGAGCCCAACACTTTGGTGATTTCGGTGTCGGATACAGGCCCAGGCGTACCAGCCTCAGAGCACCAGCGCATTCTTGAACCCTTTTATCGTGTCCTGGGCAGCGGCCAAACGGGCTCTGGCCTGGGTCTCTCGATCGTTACAGGCATTACGCGCAAACTGCAGGCCAGGATCGAATTCAACGAAGCAGACCCCATCTTGCATCGGGGCCTGCTTGTCTCGGTGGCCATTCCACTAAAAGCCCCTCACCCCAACCAAGACGCAGGCGCCCACGCCTGAGGTCTTGGTGGTATGGGTATTTGGCGGGTACAGATCGCCTGATTCAGTTTGTCTTGAGGATTTCCGGCTCGGGAGAGTCGGTTGGATGGGCCAGCAGCTTTTTGAGCTCGGGCGTCATGGGCCAGTTGAGGTTGACGCCACGCGGCGGAATGGGTTGCGTAAACCACTTGGTGTAGAGCTTTTCGACCCGGCCATCGGCGATCATGGCTTTAACCGCGTCATCCACAGCTTTTTTAAATTTCGGATCGTTCTTGGGTTCGATGATGCCGTAGGGCTCGAAGGTATACGCATCCTTGCTGATGCTCCAGGCCTGCGGATCATGCGAATTGGCCACCAGGCCAGCCAACAGGATGCCATCCATAAAAAAGGCCGATGCGCGCCCATGGGCGACAGTCAGAAAGGCCTCGGCGTGATCACTGGCGGTGATGATCTTCATCCCCAAGTGACGACTGGCATTGATCTCTGTCAGCCACTTCAGGTTGGTGCTGCCTGAGACTGAAATCACTGTCTTGCCCTTGAAATCCTCAAGGTGATGCAAGTTGGACGCTTTAAGCGAAGCGAAGTGCGTAGCCGAAACAAATGTGGCCGGCGCAAAGCTTACCTGCTGCTGGCGCTGGGCATTGTTGGTATCGGGCCCGCAAGAAAGATCAATTGTGCCATTGGCAATCAGTGGAATACGGGTGGAGCCAGTAACCGGAACCTCACGGACGTGGATTTCCTGCAGGCCGAGGTCTTTTTTCAGGGCGTCCGCAATGCCCTGGCAAATATCCATGGCATAGCCAACCGACTGTTGGTGGTCATCCAGATAAGAGAACGGGATGGCTGCGTCCCGCGTACCGATAACAATCTCTCCAGTAGACTGGATGCGGTCGAGACGGCTGGTGGCGGCCTGCGCAACCCCGCCGCTGGCGGCGACGACAGCCGCTGCCAAAACCAAAGAAAACACTTTCATGAAAGCTCCTGCTTAAAATCCGTTTGGCCAGCTATTCGCTGACCTTATTGGTACGACATCACAATTTTAAGCAATACCAACTGGATTTATTATTCCTTCAAGCTATATATAAATGAAGGGATCAACAGGATAGGCAAAGCCGAAAATTACACACTGACGGCGTTAAAACGCACCTGCGCGCCCACAGGAATCTGGCCCAGCAAGTTGTGATGACGGCGGTGCACGACGGCAATGACCGGATAACCGCCCGTCAGGGGATGATCGGCCAAAAACAATACCGGCTGGCCGCTGGCCGGCACCTGAATGGCACCCATCACCGTGCCTTCGCTAGGAAGCTCTTGTACCTGCTGGCGCAAAAGCGGTTTGGCCCCCGACAAGCGCATACCCACCCGATTGGATTGCGGCGTAACCTGCCAGCATTGCTGCTGCAACAAAGTGCCCGCATCCGGGCGAAACCAGTCTAGCCTTGGCCCCAGGACGATATCCAGCACCACAACATCATCTGGCTCAGGCATATGTGCCGGTGCTGGTGTGGATCGCCCACCAAGGGCCTGACTTTGCAGGGGATGACCGGGATCCGCAGACGCCGCGTTTACGTAAAAGAGGTCTCCTGTGCGCAGCATGGGTGGCCCAATATGGGCCAAAACATCGGTGGACAGACTACCCAGGACCTTGGCAACGTCCAAGCCGCCTTGTACAGCCAGATAACAGCGAACACCGGCACGTACTGTGCCGACCCTCAGGGTATCGCCTTCATCAAGCACCAGTGCATGGCCGGCAGCGGCGGGTGCACGCATGCCGGAAGGCCGCGTCACCGCCACAGGAGCGACTGCTCCTGTCACAGCCACCACCACCCGTCCATGCACCACAATCTCCAGGCCGCCGCCTGCATTTTCAAGCACGGCGGTCTCAGGCGGATTACCGACAAGGTAATTGGCTTGCATCATCGAGGCTTGGTCCAGGGCACCCGAGACGGAGACGCCCAGCAACGCCTTACCCGGGCGGCCAAAATCCTGAAATAAGGTTTGCAGCCCCGGTTTGAGGATCTGGATGGATCGCTTCTGTTCACTGCCTTCTGGGGGCAGCGTTTTTTTCTGGCGCTCAGGCTCGGGGGTGCCTGCGGGTGTGACATCCACGGGCAGGCTGATTATCCGAGTTGTTGCGGGCAAGGCACAAAACCGCACTCGGCAGCCCGGTTGCACCAAGGCAGGTGGCTGGCGATCGAGATCCCACATTTTTAAGGGCGTAACACCCAACAGCTGCCAACCGCCGGGGCTGTCCGAGGGATAGACTGCGCTGAATCCGCCTGCTGCAGCAACAGACCCGGCAGGCACCCGGGTTCGCGGACTTTGCCTGCGGCGCAACCCATGGAAGCAGGGATCGCCCCCGGCAAGATAGACAAACCCGGGCGCGAAGCCTGCAAATGCAGCCACAAAATCGGTACCGGTATGGCGTTCGATGAGTTCATTGCGACCAAGATGGAGAGTCTCGGCCACCGCATCGAGATCCTCGCCGTTATAGTGCACCGGGATCTCGATGCAGGGCGTACTCATCGTGCTGTCTGTAAAAGTGGTGGCCGGATGCTTGCGTACCGCTTCTTCCGTATTTTTCAGGCAATGCTGCAACCAGACTTTGACAGCAGCACCTTCGATGGCCACCGGATCGAACTGAACCAGCAAAGTGCGGGCAGCCGGCACCAGATCAATAATCCCTGAAGGCAAGGTACGCGACGCAACCTGAAACACAGCCAATACAGTATCCAGGGAATGCAACTCCAGCAATATCGCAGCGTCACCGGCAGGCAAAAACTGCGGATGGCTCATTGTTTGTCCGCCGTCCCCGTAAAAGGCCTGATCTGTATGCCGGCAGCCTGCAATCGGGCATACACCGCTCGTGCCATGATCACTGCGCCGGGGCTATCGCCGTGCACGCAAATGGAATCTGCCTGCAGACGTATCTGCGAACCATCTATTGCCGTGATCAAACCCGTCTGCACCCAATCCAGCATCCGTTGTCCAACCAGTTCGGGATCCTGTAGGACAGCGCCATTTTCTTTGCGCGAGACAAGCAGGCCGTCTGGTGTATAGGCACGGTCGGCAAACGCCTCGGCGGCCACCTGCAGGCCGCGTTGCTGGGCACGGGCCAATAGTGGTGACCCCGCCAGACCAAGCAGCACGAGGTGGGGATCGATCAATAAAATGGCGCTGATCACATCATCGGCCTGCCGGGGATCTTGTGCGATGGTGTTATACAGAGCGCCATGGGGTTTTACATAGCTGACCCGGGTGCCGGCCGCACGGGCAATCCCCTGCAAGGCACCAATCTGATAAATCACATCGGCAATCAGCTCGCGTGACGTGGGATCCATGGCGCGACGCCCGAACCCAACCAGATCCGGATACGCAACATGCGCACCAATGATCACACCACGCGCGGCAGCTGCTTTTACGGTATCCAGAAGGCTGGCAGGGTCTCCGGCATGGAAACCACAGGCAATATTTGCGCTGGTCACAACATCCAGCATACTGGTGTCGTCTCCCATGCGCCAGGCGCCGAAGCTTTCTCCGAGATCACTATTCAGGTCCATCATGCCTCCTGGCCAGCCATGTTGGCAGGAGAGCGTTGAAACCCTGAGCAGTGCCGCAAACCAGCGTCAGTACAGAAACAAAAATGGGTGAACCCAGCCCATATCCTGCGCATATTCAATCGCCTCAAATACCGGGATAGACAAGAAATACGGAAGTGCATCCCTCACGGTTTTCCAGATCCCTTGCAAATCGACGGTGACGTACGCGGGAGATTGCCACAAAGACCACTTAGGTAGAAACCGAGGCGTCTTCTGGCAGTAAGCCTGGTAAGCGTCACCAAATGCCTGTTGTAGCAGAATTTCTTCCTCGCCTACGATCCAGCGAAAAATCAGGCTGGCCAAAGCCGCCAGGATCAAGCCTACCAGCAGGCTGCCCGTTTGCAAACCAATACCAAACACAGCCAGAATCGAAAAAACGTACAGAGAGTTTCGGCTAATCGAATAAGGCCCATTGGTAACAAGGTCTGCACCCTTGCGTCCACCAAGGTACAGCATGCATGCGCTGCGCCCGAGCACGGCGAGAATCAGCAAGGCAAGGCCGGCCCATTCGAGGGACTCATGAATCCAGGTAAGGTGTGTCCACGCCGAGGCCACCCAGGGCAAGACGCAAATGGCCACGATAGCCAGAGCGCCCAATGCCCGGCGCCGGCGAACCTGGGATCGTGCCAAATGTGCCCAGGTTGCGTCCAGCGTTGTTTTATCTACTGTGCTGTTGCCGGTGTCTGTGTCGGCATTTGCAGAAGCTTGCTGCATATAAGTTTCCAGTCTGAAATGCCATCTATGGCCCACGAGTATGGACAATAGTCTTCTACAATTAGCGCAGAATTAGCGCAAGCAAAATCTAACTATCGAGGACGACAAAGCATGACATTATCCCCTTTTCATCTAGCCATCCCGGTGCACGATCTACCGGCTGCCCGCAAGTTTTATGGTGAGGTTTTTGGTCTGTCTGAAGGCCGCTCTGATACCCAGTGGGTGGATTTTAATTTTTTCGGGCACCAACTGGTGATCCATCAGCATCCCAAGACAGATGCCCAGACGCATGCGCACACCAATGCCGTAGACGGACACAACGTGCCGGTGCCCCATTTTGGCGTTGTGCTTGAGTGGTCGCAGTGGGAGGCACTGGCAAAGCGACTTCAAGCGTTAGACACCGCTTTTGTTATCGACCCCTATATCCGGTTTGAGGGCCAAGTAGGCGAGCAGGCCACGATGTTTTTGCTGGATCCGTGCGGAAACGCCCTGGAATTCAAGGCGTTTAAAGACATTAACCAGCTGTTTGCCAAATAAGGCAGGCTGCCCGCCAAATCATCAGAGATTGGTTTGGTCGGGCGGCACGCCTTCAGGCGAGCGCGCGGCGTCTCCTCCATTGTGGCAGTCGGCATCCACTGTTCCGACGCCATAGCCACTCATGGACAAAGCGCCCATGGCGTAGCCCCGCAACAGGGGCTTGACCGCCTGCCCGGATGCCGCCGCCAGGCCTGCCGTGTATAGCAGGGGCAAGAAGTGATCTGGCGTTGGCACGGCCTTCAAATAATCCGGATGCTCGGTGGTTTTGAGAATATCGGCCGGCGCATCCATCAGTTGTGCAGCCACCGCATCATCAAAGCGTTGCGCCCAGTCTGTACCAAAATCAGCCCGTTCCCATTGGACCAGCCGCAGGTTATGCACCACGTTTCCGCTACTGAGAATCATCACACCCTGATGCCGTAAGGCATCCAGCTTGGATGCAAGCTCCAGATGGTAATCCAGCGGCTTCAAGGCATTGATGGAGAGCTGGACGACGGGAATATCCGCCTTGGGAAACATATGCGCCAGCACACTCCAGGTGCCGTGATCCAAGCCCCATTGATCATGATCAGCCCCCACCCAGTGCGGCTTGGCGATCTCGGCGACCTCTCCTGCCAACTCAGGCAAGCCAGGTGCGGGGTAATCGAAATCAAACAGCGCTTTGGGAAACCCGTAAAAATCGTGAATGGTGCGTGGCTGGGCCATGGCAGTGACTGCCGTGGCGCCAATAAACCAATGAGCAGACACCACCAGCAATGCCCGGGGCCGCGGCAGCGACTTGCCCAATTGCCGCCACGTCCGGGTAGAACCGTTATCTTCTAGCGCATTGGTTGGGCTGCCGTGGCCCAAAAAGACGGCAGGCATGATGGATGTCATCGTGAAATCCCGAAGGTAATCAATGGCGGGGTGTGGATGACTTTACTGCGTAAGCGCCATCACCCAACAGCGCCAAAGCCGCTGCAGTCACTGCCAAAAATACAGGGTACTCCCAGCCACCGCCATTGGGCGCGGCAAATTCCCAGCCGTTTGCCCAGTGGACCGAAGAAGCCACAAGCAGTTGCACAACCGCAATGGCAGCCACCCAGCGTGCAAACACGCCAATCACCAGCATTGCGCCACCGATGACTTCAAATGCGATCACAGGATAGGCCAGAAACCCGGGAAACCCGACGCTGGTAAAAAAGCCGGCAGTGCCCACGGGCGTGAAGACAAACAGTTTGGTGAGGCCATGCGCCAGAAACATGATGCCTAGCGCCAAGCGCAGCAAAAGCGCAGCGTAAGATGCCGAGCCGGCTGCTGAAGAGTCGAAAGTGCGTTCCATTTTTGAATCCCTGAATAAGTATGGTGAATGATTACGTAGTGAGCACCTTTAGGTTTCAAGTGATGCACGGCCACGGTTAAACAGAAGCTTAACTAATCCAATTACAGAGATAAACGCCTTATGGAGAGACTGATTGTTTCTATTTAAAAGACAATTTCTATGTAGGCTATTGATTTATGCTTGCATCCATACAGGATGACGGAACTGTTCAACCAGGAAATCAACCAACTTGCGCACCTTGAGCGGCAGTTGCTTGCGCGTAGGATATAGCGCCTGGATCTCAAGCCTGGCGCCTTGAAACTGGGGCATGAGTTCAATCAGCCGCCCCGTCTGCAGGCAGTCGTAAACAAGGAAATTCGGCTGAAACACCACCCCATAACCGGCAACCGCAGCCGCCTTGCAGGTGTCGCCGCTATTAGCGTGGATTCGGGGGGATACCTGAACCCTTATTTCTCCGGATGGCCCGAGAAAAGACCATTCGTCTCCTGCTGACCAGTAACTATAGGCGATAACCTCATGCTGGGTCAGATCGTCCGGGTGCAGTGGTACACCATGATTGGCAAGATAATCGGGTGAGGCGCAAAGCACCATGCGCGACGTTGCAAGGACACGGCTGACCAGGTTGCTGTCTGCCAGACGCCCTATCCTGACCACCAGGTCGTACCCCTCTTCCACCATGTCGACCATGCGGTCGGACAGCACAATATCCAAGTCGACGGACGGGTTTTCTGCTGCAAACCGGCCCCACAAAGGTGCCAGGTGCAAGGCGCCAAACGTTTGGGGGGCACCAATTCGCAGGTTGCCCTGCGCCGTCAGGGTGGCATCACTGACGTCGGCACGGGCTTCCTCGACTGCCTGCAAGATGGCCTTGCTGTGCTGGTAATAGCTGCGCCCTTCATCCGTAAGGGATACGCGCCGGGTAGTGCGGTGCAGCAGGCGTGCACCCAGGTATTTTTCAAGGTCTGCCACTTGCCTTGACACAGCGGGTTTGGAAAGGCCCGTCACATCGACCGCTTTTATAAACCCGCCCGTTTCAACCACAGCGACAAATGTTTTCATCGCCTGCAAGATATCCATATTTTTATCTCTACCCCGCCAGGATATGCGTATCCAGAAAGACGTGCTGGTTATACGTACTTATTATTAACGCAGGAAATTATCACGCAGCAATGAAACCACTTCAGTGGCACGCCCGCTGAATACAGCCTTTAGCCCAAACAACGCGGTGGATGCAATTTGCGACGCCTGAACTTTGGGCGGCATGACCAGCTCCATTCTGCTGACGTGCACGTCCAGCAATGCCGGCCCGTCGGTGTCCAGCCATTGCTGCATGGCAGGTTCCAGCTGCTCTTTGCGGGTAACCTGCCATGCAGGAAACCCGCAGGCTTCTGCAAGCTTTACAAAATCGGGGTTCAGCAGATGCGTATAACTATCCAGAAGCCCTTCTACTCGCTGCTCCATCTCGACAAAACCCAAGGAAGCATTGTTGTACACCAATAACTTTACAGACAGGTTTTCCTGACGCAAGGTGAGAAGATCACCCATCAGCATGGTAAGACCTCCGTCACCGCACAAGGCTACTACTTGGCGATGGGGATAGGCTGCTGCAATACCCATGGCTTGTGGATAGGCATTAGCCATCGTGCCATGCAGCAAACTGGTTAAAAATCTCCGCTTGCCCCGGGCAACGAGATGACGCAACAGCCACACCATCGGCGACCCCCCATCAGCCGTAAAGACAGCATCCTCCGAGGCCAGACGATCCAGGGTCTGCGTCACGAACTGGGGATGCAGCAACGAGGGGTCTTTTTCTTCTCCGGATTTTCGGTAGGCCGACTGATCCTCCAGCCACTGTTGCCGGGCAGCTTCAAGATGATCGTTTTGTTTTCCCGGTTGAAGCAAAGGCAACAGGGCCTCGACTGTCAAACCGATATCACCCACCAATCCCATCTGTATGGGCGCCCGGCGCCCCAAATGGGCAGGATCGCTATCGATCTGTATCACATGAGGTTGTTGTGGATAAAATTGTGTCCACGCAAAATCCGTGCCCAGACAGAGGGTAAGATCCGCACGGTCGATAGCCTCCAGGCCTGCCTGGTTACCCAAAATGCCGGTCATCCCTACTCCGTACGGGTTATCAGGCTCGATAAACTCTTTGGCCCGACTGGTATGGACCACTGGCGCGTTAAGCCGCTGAGCCAGTTTCAGCACCTGCTGACGCGCATTCCGCGCCCCATAGCCGGCATACAAAGTGATACTTGAGGCTGTATTCAGAGTATCGGCTAGCTGCTGTAGCTCTTCTGGTGCCGGCAGTGCGCGGACGATTCGAGGATGTGCAGCCCAGGGCAACGTATCTTCATCCGTCTGCGAAAACATGTCGCCTCGGACAATCAGCACTGCTACACCTCGCAGGGACAGAGCCGTTTGTGCAGCCAAAGCGGTTAACCGCCTGGCCTGGGAGGGATGGGACATATATTCGCAAAACACTGAAGCTTGCTCATAGATGCGGCGCTGATCTACCTCTTGAGGAAAATCCAACCCCGCTTCCGTACTGGCTACATCTGAGGCAATCAGCAGAACCGGCGCGCCGTTACGGTGGCTTTCAAAGATACCGTTCACAAAATGCAGGCTCCCTGGCCCACATGTGCCAGCACACACGGCCAATCGGCCGGTCATGTAGGCTTCACCCCCTGCGGCCAATGCGCCCGCCTCCTCGTGGCGGACATGCACCCAGCGCAAGTCTGATCGCCGAATCGCATCGGTAAAGTGGTTGATGGTATCGCCCACCACGCCGTAGCAGCGTTGGGCTCCCGCTTCGATCAAGGCATCAACGATGATCTCTGACACGTGTTTACTCATGCAGCGCTCCTGATTTATATGACCGGTTGCCCCGCAAGCCTGTAATTACTATAGCGCAGGAGGGTTTCCCCTAACCGCCCCGCTCGACAGGGCGACAGACACTCTGGTATTGTGATTTCCGCCGTGCAAACGGAAAAACATAAAACTCTGGAGACATTCCCATGAAAAAAACCGTTCTGGCTGCTACCCTGGCCGCGATCGGCCTTGGCTTCACGCTACCTGCCCAAGCCGCCGGCGTATCTGATGACGTGATCCGCATTGGCTTTATTGCCGACATGTCGGGTGTATATGCCGATATTGATGGCCCCGCAGGTGCCGACGCAATTCGCATGGCAATTGCCGATATGGGCGGTTCCATCAATGGCAAGAAAATCGAGCTTCTCACCGCCGACCACCAGAACAAGGCGGACATTGCCTCTTCCCGCGCACGTCAGTGGTTTGACCAAGACCATCTGGACATGCTGATTGGCGGCACCAACTCCGCCACCGCCCTGGCCATGGCCGCCGTAGCAGCCGAAAAGAAAAAACCGTTCCTGGCAGTGGGCCCCGGATCCTCAGCCCTGACCAATGATCAATGCACACCTTATACCGTGCATTGGGCATACAACACCGTGGCCCTGGCCAACGGCACAGGCTCAGCCGTGGTACGTGAGGGTGGGAAAACCTGGTTCTTCCTGACCGCAGACTACGCCTTTGGGCATGCCCTCGAAAAAGACACCGCCAAGGTGGTCAAGGCTGCAGGCGGCAAGGTGCTGGGAGAAGTACGTGCACCGATTGCAACCTCCGACTTCTCCTCTTTCCTGCTGCAAGCACAGGGCTCGGGTGCTCAGGTGCTTGGGCTGGCAAATGCCGGGGGCGATTTCATCAACTCAGTGAAGGCCGCCAAAGAGTTTGGCATCACCAAAACCATGAAACTGGCGGGTCTGCTGGTGTTCATCAACGATATTCATTCGCTGGGCCTGGAAAACACCGAAGGGCTGTATCTCACTACTCCCTGGTACTGGGACCAATCCGACGACTCCCGCGCCTGGGCCAAGAAGTTCTCTGATATGCATAATCGGGCACCGTCCTTCCTGCAGGCAGGTGATTACTCCGTGGCCAAGAACTATCTCGAGGCAGTCAAGGCCACAGGTACAGATGATGGAGACGCCATCATGAAATACCTGAAATCGCACAAAATCAACGATATGTTTGTCAAGAACGCCTACGTTCGTAAAGACGGCCTGTTGATGCACGACATGTACCTGGCTCAGGTTAAAAAGCCCAGCCAATCAAAGGCTCCTTGGGATTACTACAACATCGTCCGTACCCTGCCTGCCGAATCTGTCTACGGACCAGAGTCTGAATCCACCTGCAAACTGCTTAAAGGCTAACGGAGACCACCATGCTTCAGGCACGAGACGACTATGCCCAAACCTACCAGGGATTTTCCTGGCAAGTGCCGGCTCACTACAACATTGGCACAGATGTCTGCGACCGCTGGGCCGACGGTAGTGGTCGTCTCGCCCTGATCGTGGATCACGGGGACGCACCATCCGACCGCTACACGTTTGATCAGCTCAAGCAATGGTCGGACCAACTGGCGCTGGCCTTGCGCGCAAAAGGCGTCCAGGCGGGCGACCGTGTCGGGGTTCTGCTACCCCAATCCCTGGAAACCGCCATATCCCACCTTGCCGCATACAAGCTGGGCGCCATTGCGGTACCTCTGTTTACGCTGTTCGGCACAGAAGCCTTGCAGTTTCGCCTTGGCAACTCGGGCGCACGCGCACTGGTGACACACACCGAAGGCATGGGCAAGATTGCCGCCATCCGCGATGCGCTGCCCGACCTCACCTGCCTGCTGAACATCGACGCAAATGAGCAATCGCCCGATAGCTTCTGGGCCGCCCTCAATGCACAAGAGGGGCAAGTCTTTACGCCGCAAGACACGCTGGCAGACGACCCCGCCGTCATTATTTACACCTCGGGCACAACCGGCAAACCCAAAGGAGCCCTGCACGCGCACCGCATGCTTTTGGGGCACTTGCCTGGCGTAGAAATCTCACACAATTTTTTCCCTAATCGGGCCAGCCTGATGTGGACCCCTGCCGACTGGGCATGGATTGGCGGCCTGATGGACGTCCTCATGCCCTCCTGGCATCACGGCGTAGCGGTGCTGGCGCATCGGTTCAGCAAGTTCGAGGCCTCGAAGGCCTGGCAACTGATGGCCAGGAATCAGGTAAGCCACACGTTTTTGCCACCCACAGCATTAAAGATGCTGCGCACGCTTGATAATCCCCAGCAATATGGCCAGCTGGGGCTGGTGTCGGTGGCTAGCGGCGGTGAAACCCTGGGCGCCCAGCTGATTGACTGGGGGCGCAAGACACTGGGTGTCACCATCAATGAGTTTTATGGTCAAACCGAGTGCAACATGATTGTGTCCTCTTGCGCGGCCTTGTTCGACCCGCGTCCGGGTTCGATGGGCCGCCCGGTGCCGGGACACGATCTGCAAATTATCGACAGCCAGGGGAAAATCGTGCCTGACGGCACCGAAGGCCATATCGCAGTACGGCGCCCCGATCCCGTCATGTTCCTGCAATACTGGGCCAACCCCAAAGCCACCGAAGATGCCTTTATCGGCGACTTCCTGGTAACAGGTGATCGCGGGATGCGCGATGCTGACGGCTACCTTTGGTTCAAAGGACGCGGTGACGATGTCATCACCAGTGCAGGCTACCGAATCGGCCCGGGCCCTATCGAAGATTGCCTCTTAAGTCACCCTGCCGTCCGTATGGCGGCAGTCATCGGCGTGCCCGACCCTGCCCGCACCGAGATCGTCAAAGCCTGTATCGTACTTAAGGATGGTTATCAAGGCAGCCCAGAGCTCATCGCCGATATCCAGGAGCACGTGCGCAAACGCGCGGCCGCACACGAATACCCCCGCATCGTCGAGTTCATGGATGCACTGCCCATGACCACCACGGGCAAAGTCATCCGTAAAGCCCTGCGCGAGAAGCAAGACGCGCCGGGCAACTCCTGAGCAGCATTGCATGCTTACTCTGCATCAGATCAGCAAACGATATGACGATCACATCCTGTTTCAGGGGCTGAGCCGATCCTTTGAGCCAGGATGTTTTGCCTTAAGCGAAGAAGACAGCACCGGTAAAACTACTCTGCTCAGCCTTATCGCAGGTGTGGTTCCTCCAGACGAGGGTGACATCATTATCGATGGATACTCTTTGGCACAGGCACCAGAGCAGGCCTTGTCGCGCGTAGTTTACATACCCGAGCACTGTCCGGCATCACCCACCCAGACAGGACGGCAGTGGCTTGAGGCAATGGCCAAGAAGCAACATGCCAGCGTCAATCAAAGCGTCATGGCCTTTGCCAGCCAACTGGGGCTGGATGTTCATCTGGATAAGCCTTTCGAGCAGATGTCTACCGGCACCCGGCGAAAGATGCTCTGGGCCGCCGCCGATATTGGCCAGCCTGCAGTAATGATTGCAGATGGCCCCAGCAACGGCCTGGATACCCCCGGCCGTCAGGCACTGGCAGCACAGCTGAAAATCTGGGCAAACACGCGGGTGATCCTGTTGGCAAGTTACGACCACGCCCTGCTGGATGCCTGCGGGGCATACAGGCTTCAGGCAGCCACACTGGCACCTATCAAACAACAAGAACAAGCGGGCTAGCTGCCAGCCCCGCGTCGCGTCACACCTCACACGTACCAACAAGCCTCAGTATCCGAGCAAGGGCAACCACCACGCCAGCGCCAGCAGGGTAGCCAATAGCACGGGCGGTGTAATCAGCAGGCCTGTTTTCATGTAGTACCCCCAGCCAATCCGATAACCCTTGCCCTGCAGCACATGCAACCACAGCAGCGTAGCCAGGCTGCCTATCGGGGTAAATTTCGGTCCCAGGTCGTTGCCGATGACATTGGCGTAAATCATCAGCTGACGGGTCAGATCGGGGACTTGCGCATGATCAATGGCTAGCGCTCCCACCAATGTAGATGGCAGATTGTTCATGATGGATGCCGTGACAGCAGCCAAAAAACCGGTACCGACAGTGGCCATTGTTGGATCCTGCATGGCCAGCCACTGAAGCGCCTCGGCCCCCATCTGTGTCAGGCCGGCTTGCCCCAGGCCATAAACCACCAGATACATACCCAGAGAAAACAGTACGATCTGCCATGGCGCTTGACGCAGCACCTTGGCCATTGGCACCACAGCTGGCTCTTCTTGACCCCACCGGCCGGCAATCCCCATCAACACCAGGGCCGCCACACTGGTCACCAGGCAAAATGGTAGCCGCCAAGCAGCCAGCACGAAGTACGCCAGCAAAAGCAGGACCAATACCGGAAATGCCGCCCAAAAAACACGGTGATCCACAATGGCGTCTGCAGGCTTATCCAGAGACTCAACCACGTAATGACAAGGAATATGGCGCCCAAAGGCCAGCCAGAGCACACCTAGCGTAGCCACAACGGACACCAGATTTACCGGCACCATCACAAGGGCATACCGCGAAAATGTCACATCAAAATAGTTGGCACTGACGATATTGACCAGATTGGAAATTACCAACGGCAGGCTAGCGGTATCGGCAATAAACCCCGTGGCCATGATAAACGCCAGGGCGGCCGGCGGGCTGAAGCGCAAACGCAGCAAAATGGCTGCAACAATGGGCGTAAGCAACAGCGCCGCGCCGTCGTTGGCAAATACCGCTGCAATCAGGGCCCCCAACAGCAAAACCAGAGGGAACAGGCGCCTGCCACGGCCATTGCCCAAACGCGCAATGTGCAACGCAGCCCAACTGAAAAAACCAGCCTCATCCAGAATCAGGGAGATGATGATGAGGCCCACAAAGGTGAAGGTGGCATCCCACACAATATGCCAAACCACAAGGACATCAGCCCAGTTGACGACACCTGTCAGCAAGGCCACCGTCGCCCCACCTAAAGCACTCCAGCCAATCCCCAGGCGTTTTGGCTGCCAGATGACCAGCACAAGCGTTACCACGAAAATAACCAGTGCCAGCATAAGAAATTCCTGCTCTTAGGTCTGAGAAAGACCGCTATTATGGATGAATCTGTCAGAAGCCCAATTGCCTGCCAGCGCCCAACAAGGTCAGGATTCCCAGCATCAAGAAGATTGCCGCAGCCAGTGAATGAACGAGTTTCATGGGGATTTTTTTTGCCAGTCGATCACCCACAAACACCGCTGGCACGTCTGCAATCAACATGCCAAGCGTGGTCCCCACCACCACCAGTATCGGGCTGGCATAGTGCGCCGCCAGTGCCACTGTGGCAATTTGCGTCTTGTCGCCCATCTCAGCGAGGAAAAAGGCCAGGAACGTGGCGCCAAACACGCCACACTTACGCGCCAGACAGGTAGCGTCTTCTTCGAATTTGTCCGGGATCATTGTCCAGATGGCCATGGCGATAAAAGACAACCCTAATACCCAGCGCAGGATTTCAGGACTGACCATATCCGTAATCCAGGCACCCAGTGCGCCTGCCAGACCATGATTCAGTATCGTAGCCGCAAGAATGCCCAAAATGATGGGTACTGGCTTTTTAAAGCGCGCAGCCAAGATGAACGCCAATAGCTGGGTTTTGTCGCCGATTTCAGCCAAGGCAACAACACCAGTAGAGATAAAGAGGGATTCCATGCGGGGGGTTCCAGGCCGGTGAATAAACGATTGACCACCCCGCCCCCCGGCCTACCTGGTGGCGTGATGGTCAAAGGTCTTGCCAGGCTGGGCAACTGCTGACGCCATGGCCTGCGGGCCAAGTATGTTGACGTCAGCCTCTTCAGGCGAAGAGCGGCTACTCCCCAATGACGGCGTGAGTTTAACTGCCACACCGCCAATGTGCAACGCTTGGTGGATCAGCGACGGCGTTCGATGAGCTCGAATATGCCCATGCCAGCCAACAGAGCCACAAAGAACACGATGGCCTTGATTTCGCCGGTGCCCAGGTTAACCAGGGCCGGCCCTGGACACAACCCGGCAATCCCCCAACCAATGCCAAACAACAGGCTGCCGCCCACAAGCCGTTTGTCGATAGTTGTGGATTGGGGAATCTTCATCTCGAAACCCAAAATAGAGCGCGGCCGGCTACGGGCTATCGTGAAGGCAACCGTACCCGCCAGCACGGCCCCCCCCATCACCAGCCCAAGGGATGGATCCCAGGCACCAGCCAGATCCAGAAAACCCAGTACCTTAGCCGGGAAAATCATGCCGGAAATGACAAGGCCAATACCAAAAATAATGCCCACCAATAAAGATGTGATGACACCCATGACCATTCTCCTTACATGCCTAAAAGGTGGCGAATCACATAAACGGTGATAAAGCCTGCTGCCATAAAGCCGGCCGTGGCCACCAGTGACCGTGGCGAAAACCGCGATATGCCGCACACACCATGGCCAGAGGTGCAACCAGAACCCAGGCGGGTGCCAACACCCACCAGCAAACCGGCCAGTATCAGCGCGGGATAGCTGGGGTCGATGGGCACAACTTGTGGGTGTCCGATCAGCCAGAACAGGCCGGGCGTGATGATCAAGCCAGCCAAAAACGCGATGCGCCACGAAACATCTGCAGGGTTGGGCCGTAAAAGGCCGCCCAGGATACCGCTGACACCAGCGATACGACCGTTGAACAAAACATAAATGGCTGCAGCCAAGCCAATCAGCACGCCACCGCCAAGTGCAGACCACGGGGTAAAAGCATTCCAGTCAATTGTCATGATTGCTCCTTGGGACAGTAAAGATCGTAAAGAGTGATCAAAACCTTCAAGAGCTTTTGATCAGCTACCCGGTAATACACATACTTACCTTCGCGACGGGTTTCAACCACGTTTTCTGTACGCAAGACCCCCAGTTGCTGTGACAAAGTGGGCTGGCGGATGTCCAGCGTCTGTTCGAGGTCGCTGACACAGCGCTCGCCTTGCGACAGCTGACACAACAACAGCAGGCGATCGGGATTGGCCAACACCTTTAGTTTGTCGACCACGCCCGTGGCTGTTGCACGCATCAGATCCGGATCCAGAACCGCGTCGTTCATAGGGATTTCCTTGATTAACTAACTTAAATTATATTGCTTTATATATTATTAGTCAATATAATATCGAAACGTACTGTGTTTCAGCAACCTTTTCAGACGTTTAACATTACGGGAGCTCCCTCATGACCGACTACAAGGCACTTACCAAGGATATTTCGGATCACCTGGTCCAACTGCACAAAACCCAATCGGGGGTGATGAAAGGCTTCTCGGAGATGGGCAAAGCTGCCATGGCCGAGAGCGCACTCGACCCCAAAATGAAAGAACTCATCGCCTTGGCCATCGGGGTGGCATCACGTTGCGACGGTTGCATCGGTTTTCATACACGTGCCCTGGGCCGTTTGGGTGCCACCACGCAAGAGGTGCATGACGCGCTGGGCGTGGCCATTTACATGGGTGGCGGGCCAGCTGCCATGTACGCTGCCAACGCCGTAGGCGCATTTGATGAGGTTCTGGCAGCCCAGTCGCAAAGCAAGACCCTGTCGGCTACTGCAGGATAAGCCTCCAGTGCATGCAGCGCCCTGATCTGCTACTGTATAACGCTGATACCCTTCTTGATGAGGCCCAACCCGGGCCTCATTTGTTGCAACGCTCAATACCCAGCTTTTCATTACACAGGCTCTCCATGTCCGACCACGCACTGATCCTCGTTAACCTGGGCTCTACACCCAGTACTCAGGTAAAAGACGTCCGTCAGTACTTGAACCAGTTTTTGATGGACCGTTACGTGATCGACCTACCCTGGCCAATTCGGCGCCTGCTGGTTTCCCTGATCTTGCGTTCACGGCCGGCAGCATCGGCAGCAGCCTACCAATCCATCTGGTGGCCGGAGGGATCTCCATTATTGGTCATCAGCGAGCGCCTGCGCGCCAAGCTGGCCGAGCAATGGGCCGGAGCACCTGTAAAGCTTGCCATGCGCTACGGCCAACCATCGATCCAAAGCATTTTGCAGGATCTGGCAAAAGATGGGATCAAAACCGCTACGCTGGTGCCGCTGTATCCGCAGTTTGCCGACAGCACGGTCACAACAGTGCTGGACGAAGCGCGGCGAACAATCCGGCAGCAGGCACTGCCCTTACGATTGGACGTAATCCCGCCATTTTTTGACCAGCCCGACTATATGGCCGCACTTGCTGCCAGCATCCGGCCCTCGCTGGCATCGGCTTACGATCACCTATTGTTAAGCTACCATGGGCTGCCAGAAAGGCATATCCGCAAGGCAGATCCCAGCGGTTGCCACTGCCTGGCCACCGCCGATTGCTGTCAAACAGCCAGCGACGAGATCCTGGGCAGCTGTTATCGGGCGCAATGCGTGCGCACCAGCGCACAGCTGGCTGCGGCACTGGGCATTCCGGATGGCCAATGGTCGATGTCGTTTCAGTCGCGCCTGGGCAAAGCCAAATGGATTGAGCCCTATACCGATGAAACCCTAAAAAAGCTGGGGCAGCAAGGGGTCAAACACCTGCTGGTGGCCTGTCCCGCCTTTGTGGCGGATTGTATCGAGACTCTGGAAGAAATCGGTATTCGCGGCAAGGAAACCTTCCGCGAAGCTGGCGGCGAAGAACTGACTCTGATCCCCTGTTTAAACGATCAGCCACACTGGGTCAGCACCCTGGCCAAGATCTGCCGTCAGGCGCCTCGCCAGCCGCTTGGAAAAGCCTGATTATTCACAAGCGCGCACGGATATCCGTAAGAACCTGACAAAACCTGGCTGCCGGCAGTGAGGTAAGTGCGGGCTCAGGCCCTTCATCAGTGTTATGCACCAACACTGCCTGGCCGGTTGCCTTCAACACCAGGCAAGCCCCCTGGTTTTGTGCAAACTTGGCCCGCAAGGCTCGCTCCACCAGCGCATGATGCGCAGGCGAACCAAACGGCAATTGCTGGCCGGCCCAGTACACGAGGTTTCGTTGGGCACCCTGCCCGGCCTTTTTAGCTGCCCACTCCCAAGTAGTAAACGCCTGTTGACGGTTGGCGTTATCCTCGGGGAACTTGATGCCCTGAATAAACCCTTCAACTGAAGCCAGCAAAACATCATCCATCGCAAAAGGCGCCAGACAGAAATTGGAAAGCGCTACGCCGCGCCAGTCATCGGACACAAAGGATACATTGAGGGTATTGGTGGGCATGGCAGTCAGCCTGATAAGTTGGTGCGCAAAATCGGCGAGAGCCAACAGATTCTAGCCGAAAGGCTTACAGATTCTAGTCGTTCTCAGAAGATGCACCACGCGGCTGCTGCCTCATCGGCTCGGATCTTACCCACATATCAGCTGCCCGGACGATTCCGGCAATCATCTTGCTTCGGTTGGCCTGGTTATTCACGTAAAGTTCATCTTGCAAATCTGTGATCACACCAACTTCCAGCAAGATGGCGGGCACTTTATTGTGTCTCAGCACTGCTAGAGGATCGTATTGATAAATACCTAATCGTGCATCCAGCAGCGGGCGGCTTTCCCCACACGCTGTTCCAGCGTGCTCCAGCATCGGAGGGCGCCCCAGCGCATGCAATTGTTCTCCAAGCATCGTGGCGAACCGATAGGACTGCGTGAAGTCCGGATTCTCTTTGGAAACGTACAACGAATACCCACCCGTAGGCCTGCGCGTCTCAAACGCAATACGCCCTTCTCTCGTAACCTGGCGCAAACACCTGAGTTTCACTGAATCATGGTGTATAGACAAAAAGAGGCTTGCCTGCAGATCATCCGTCATCCGGGCACGCCCCACGAGGCTGAGGGACTCACCTGGCTGGCGTGTCAGGATGACACGCCAGCCAGCGGCACGGAGAGCAGGGGCAAGCTCGGCCACAAAGCGGTCGTTATAGCTGATCTCTTTACTGCCAAGAACGCTGATTGCCCCACCATCGGCCGGATTATGCCCCGAATCGAGAACAATCAGGGGCGCCGCTGAAATAGATGTGGGTGCGGATACGGACGGTGCGACGACCGGTGGCTGAACGGCGCATCCGGCCAACAACAGACAAGCCGCACTCAGCCATATCCTAGACATGAATCACCACCATTGGGCTCGCAGCTTTTGGTTTCTGCTTCTCAATGAGAGAATTCTACTTCTGATCCTCTGACACCCAACTACCGATGCCCGCTACCAAACCAGGATCGGACCCCTCCATGCAAAGCGCAGCCCCATTCACCGACACCCTCTCGGACGTTTCCCCACCTGAAGACCAGCGGCATGCCGCCGTTCTGACGCGGGAGGCCTTCACACATACCTTTCGGCAAGCTGCCGCAGAACCACCGGCGGAGAATACCGCAGACATACTGACACGCTGTCAGTCCTGGATTGTGTCGGCCCCCACCCCAGAGGCTGCCGCCTTGCGACGAGCCATGCTGCTGGTTGGCCTGGACCAATGGGGGCTGGCGTTCAGCCAAGCCTTCGGCATCGTGGCAATCCCTTTGCTCACCCAGCTGATCGGTGATTTGCGCACACAGACAGACGCCGTCGAAGACGCACGCCTGCTGCAGCAACTGGAGCAATTGGACGCACAGGAAGGCAACGCCATCGACTTCAAGATCAACCTGCGCCGCGACATCCACATGGCGCTCTGGCATGCCATGGCCGGCAGCGCCGATCCGGAATCTGCACAGCCCATCCTGCAGACGCTGGGCAGCCTGCTACTGACCCTGGACACCCGGATGCCAACACTGGGCTGGAGACTGGTGGCCGACACGCTGGCGCACATCCAGATCCGCCTGCTGGGCAGCGAACTGCCACCACTGGCGCAACGCGGCACACAGCAACTGCTTGACGCCCTGCGCCAAGCTCTGCCGGCCGAACACTACAAGACCATCCAGGCACACGCCACCAGCGCACTGCTGGACTGGCAGCGTGCCCGACGAACGCATTAAGAACGCATTAAGAGCACATTCACGCCTGCACGGTGCCGCAGCGACAGTCACACAGCCAAGGCTGTCCGGTAAAAGAATGCAAAAACCCGGACCTCCAGTGGACGGGCCGGGATCCGGCAGGGATAATGAGCAAAAGCTCCGGCTGGCGCGACTGCGGCGACAACCCAGGCCCCGGGGCACACAATAACCAGCCGGGAGCACGGATCATGCCATTAAGGATGCCAGTTCTACGACTCAGTCGGCGTACTGTCAAGATCCTGGCTGGCATCATAGGTACGCTGCTTGTCCTGGCCGCGCTGTCGGCTTGGCTGGTACCCAAGGCCGTGCACCATGCGCTCACTCAAAACGTAGCCGAGCTGCTGGGCCGCCAAGTGGATGTGGGCGAGATCCGCTTCAATCCCTTCACACTGGCGCTGAGTGCCCAAAATTTTTCCATATCTCGGCCCGAATCCAAGCCGCTGCTTCAAGTTGGCAAAATCGACCTGCGCGTGGCCTGGCGATCCCTCGTGTTGTTTGCGCCGGTGCTCGACAGGATTCACATCGACCAACCCCGCCTGGCACTGACACGGCAAGATGCCACGCACTTCAATTTTTCCGACATTGTCGACCGGCTGTCCAAGCTGTCGGCCGACCAACCACCCGAACCCGAAGCAGCCAAGAAAGAGCCGCCACGATTCTCCCTGAACAACTTGTCGCTAACAAACGGGGCCATCAGCCTTGACGACCGCGTCACTGGCCGTCAGCAGAAAATCGACGATCTCACGCTGGGCATTCCCTTCATCTCATCCCTGAGCTACGCCACGGAGATAGACGTGCAGCCCGCCCTGCATATGCTCATCAATGGCAGCCCCTTCGACCTGACCGGCACGGCCCGGCCATTCGACAAGGTGCCCTCCTCCACGCTGGACGTGACGCTCGACGGCCTGGCACTCAACCAGTGGGCGGATTTCTGGCCTCTCGCTCTACCTGTCCAGATTAAAAACGCGCTGCTGGATTCCAAACTGGAAGTGCTGTTTGAACAGCCTGCCGACGCCGCACCCCGCATCCGCGTGCAGGGCGACGCAGGCCTGCGACAACTCGACATGGCCGAGCCTTCGGGCGAGCCACTGCTGGCCTGGGACGACCTGAGGATTCAGGGTCTTGCAGCCGATCTGAGCACCCGGACAGTCTCCATCGATACGGTAACCCTGGAAAAACCGCAAGTAGAAGCGCACCGCGATACTCAGCAACTGAATTGGCAGCGAGTGGTCGAAGGCTTCGCCAAGTTGGGCAAACCCGCATCCGCCGCAAGTGCGGATGCGGCAACTGAGACTGCACCACCCGCTGCAGTTGCCGATACAACAATCAAGGCTGCATCACCTGCCTGGAGAATCACCATCAGTGCAGTCAAGCTCGCATCCGGCGAGGTGCACCTGCGCGATGACCCGAGCGAACTGGATTATCCGCTCAGCGGCCTGGATGCAGAAGTCCAGCATATTGTCCTGCCGCAACCAGCAGATCAGCCCATGCTTGTGCAACTAAGCATGGATCAGCCATCGGATGGCAGTTCACTGCAGATTCAAGCGCCTGTCATTCTGCAACCCCTGTCGATTCAGGCGCAGGTCCGGTTGGATCAGTTAGCATTGGCGCCCTTCGCGAAGACTATTCACCATTTTGCCCCTATCACCATAAAAGACGGGCGACTCAGCCTGGAAAGCAAGGTGGATGTGGCGGGCACCCACGTCGAGGCCCATGACGTGAAACTGAGCCTGCAACAGTTCACCGGGCGTGACGACTCTATCAAGCCCAGCGTCGGCCTGACTCTGGGATCACTGATGCTGACTGCCGACCGCCTGGCCCTGGACGCCAAGCCGGCAAACGTCACCCTGCAGGCCGAAGGCCTCCAGAAGCACGGCACGCTGGCACTCAAGGGCTCCCTCACCACACAGCCGCTGTCGCTAAAGACCTCGGTTGATCTGAAGAAATTTGACGCTGCCTCCCTAGCCCCCTACGTCGCCTCCAGTCTGAACGCCACGGTACGCAGCATCTCCCTGGGCGCATCGGGCAACGCGGAATTCGCCCCTGCACAAGGCGGAACGCCACTGCAGGCAAGCTGGAAAGGCGCCATTCAGGTCAATGATTTTGACCTCCAGGATCGCGTCAACAAGGCACCGTTCCTGAACTGGAAGCGCCTGGGCCTGAACAATATGCACATTTCAATGGCGGGGCCCAAGCTGGGATTGGGGTTGGGCGACATCCAGCTGGAAGATTTCTACGGCAATATCCTGCTCAACAGCAACGCACGTCTAAATGTGATGGATCTCCTGGTGGACAAGGGCGAGGCAGGCGGCTCCATCACACAGGACACACAGACGCGCCGGAGCGGCACAACAGCGGCAAGCAAACCCGCAGCCCGCCGCGCTGGCGAACCCGACATCTCAATCAATAGCGTCAAGCTCAAGCGCGGCCGCATGACGTTCAACGACCATTTCGTGCGGCCCAACTACCGTGCCGAACTGTCCGCCATCAATGGCTCCCTCACTGCCGTGTCCTCGAGCAAACCCAAGCCAGCTAAAGTTAGTGTCAACGGCCGCGTTTACGGTACGGCACCCTTTTCCATCTCAGGCATCGTGCAGCCTTTCTCACGCTACCTGGCGATGGATCTGAAAGCTTCCGCCAAGGGCGTGGATCTGCCTCGGTTCACCACGTACTCCTCGAAATACGTCGGCTACGCCATCCAACGCGGCAAACTGTCGGTCGACCTCCGATACCAGATCAAGGACCGCACCCTGCAGGCCAGCAACAGAGTGTTGCTCAATCAGCTTACTTTTGGCAAGCCTTCCGATAGCCCCGACGCAATCAAACTGCCGGTGCTGCTAGCCGTCTCTCTGCTGAAAGACGCTAGTGGCAACATCGACATCAACCTGCCGATCTCCGGTTCACTGGACGACCCGCAGTTCTCGGTGGGCGGCATCATCGTAAAGGTGATCGTGAACACGCTCGCAAAGGCAGTCACTGCACCCTTCAAGTTGTTGGCCTCCGCCTTTGGCGGCGGTGACAATGATTTGTCGCGCATCGAATTCGCACCCGGCAGTGCAGAACTCGACGACACGGCCAAATCAAACATCGCCACCCTGGTCAAGGCGCTGACCGACCGCCCCGCACTGAAAATGGACATCATCGGCCGCGCCGATCCACAAGCCGACAAAGCCGGCCTGCGTCAGGCCTGGGTGGACAAAAAAATACGCGCAGTAAAAGCCGACGACATCGGCAAGAAGGCCGATCCAGGCACCATCACACTGACAGAAGCCGACCGCGCCAAATACCTGGAAGACGTCTACGACGACACCAAGATCAAGAACAAGCCGCGCAACATGATCGGCTTTGCCAAATCGGTGCCGCTCAAGCAAATGGATGCCCTGCTGCTCGCCGCAGCCCCAATAAACAAACAGTCAATAGAACAACTTGCGGACGCCCGCGCACAGGCCGTGTACGAGCAGATTCTGACAATCGCCCAGGACCTGACCAACCGTGTCTTCATCGTGGCGTCCAAGACTGACGCAGCCACCACAGACGACGGCGGCACGGCAACGCGCGTGGATTTCGCGCTGCGATAGCGAGGCGCTGTCTGTTTCTCTCTATGGCTGGTGGCGTATTGCCGCCATACCACCTTAACCCAAAACTTCTCCTTGGGCAGATTCAACGGCGCTGCCCACATCCCTGCGGAATCGCGCACCGGTCTCCCGGATGCCGTGGCGCAAAAGCGTATGCCGGACAGCCCGGGTTGCTGCGACGAGGTAGACAGCAGCACGCCGTTGGCCAGCCTTGCGGGCCAAGTCTTCGATGATGGCAACACCACTCGAATCCAGCAGGGAAACCGCTGACAGATCGATGACGTAGGCCTTGGGCTTGTCACCGATACGATCCAGCGCAGCTTCGACAGCCGAGGTTGCACCGAAGAAGAACGCCCCACTTACGCGGATCACCGCGATGTCTGATGCCATCCTGGCTGCCAGCTCTGTCCCATCAGACGCCTTATCTGCCACGTCATCGGGGCGGTCGTCCTCTACCCAGGAATGGACTTGCTCCACCGCCACGACTTGCGCCATGCGGTGCAGGAACAGGAAGGCGCTCAGGGCAAAGCCGATCAAGATCCCTTCGCTGAGGTCACGGAAAATGACCAGCAGGAAGGTCACGAGCAGTACGGCGGCATCACCCCAGGAGACCCGCAGCAGCCGAGCAAACGCATGCTTCTCGACCATGTTCCAGGCCACAATCGCCAGTACGCCCGCCAGCGCCGCCAAGGGAATATAGGAGGCTGCCGGCGCCGCAACCAGCACGAACAGCAGCAGAAAGACAGAATGCAACATGCCCGAGATCGGCCCGCGCGCGCCCGAGCGAACGTTGGTGGCCGTGCGGGCGATGTTGCCCGTCACACAGATGCCGCCAAACAAGGGGGATGCAATATTGGCCAACCCCTGGGCGACCAGTTCGCAGTTGGACCGGTGCCGCCGCCCCGTCATGGAATCCGCCACGACGGCCGACAGCAGGCTCTCGATGCTGCCCAGCAAGGTGAAGGATAATGCGCTGGGCAGCACATCGATCACCTTTGCATAGGTGAAGTCGGGCAAGTGGGGAACGGGCAAGGACTGGGGGATGCCACCGAACTGAGTGCCAATCGTCGACACCGGCAGGCCCAACAATGCGACACAGACAGAGGCCGCCACCACAGCAATCAGGAAAGAAGGCCAGTGCGGCCGGTAACGCCGCACCAGGACAATGGCGCCGATGGTGATGCCCGCCACCAGAATCGCCATGGGACTGGCAGTTGGTAAAGCGCCCCCAAGCGCCTGTAGCTTTGGTAGCAGCGGCCCTGGTTCGTGTTCCAGTTGCAGGCCCAACAGATCCCGGATCTGACTGGCAAAGATGATGACGGCAATGCCGGCGGTGAAGCCTACGGTGACTGGGTAGGGAATATATTTGATGAAGGTGCCCAGCCGCAGGAGCCCGATAGCGGCCAGCATCAGGCCCGACAGAAATGTCGCCAGCAAGAGGCCCTCGACCCCATGCTGGGCCACCGCTGCAGCGACCAGCACGATAAAGGCGCCCGCTGGCCCCCCGATCTGGAAGCGGCTGCCGCCGAAGGCCGACACAATGAACCCGCCAACAATAGATGTGTACAGGCCACGGTCGGGCGTCACACCAGACGCAATGGCAATCGCCATGGAAAGGGGCAGCGCGACAATGGCCACCGTCAGGCCCGACAGTGCATCCGCCCTCAAACCTGCCAGGCCATAGCCCTGCTTGAGCACCGTGAAAATCTTGGGCGTGTACAGCTCGCGAAACCCTGGTTTCGCGACGGGGGCGGCATTCATACAGATCCTTTTACCTGCAGTGCAAACGACATATCAGCAAGCAGTATAATACATCCAGTTGCGGGGTTGGTTCACTACAACACACACAGGCAGTGCTGCTTTGGCCAACCCCCATGCCGCTGAGACAAAAAACAAGGGCCCACATACCAAAGTGTGCAGGCCCTGCTTTTACTGCTGAATACATGGTCGGGACGGTTGGATTCGAACTCACGGCCCCTTGCACCCCATGCAGTTACAGGAGCAATAACCAATATCTGGTCTTTGAGCAGGCCACCCGACAGGTTCTCAGGCGGCCGTATGGACCACAATGAATGGCTTCTTGTGCAGCAATGTTTGACTGTCGCAGATCCAGCCCGGAATCCACCCGCAGTATCGAACGAAAAACAAGGTAATATAAAACACGAGGAGTAAAAAGTCTGGGGGCAACCGCATACTAATCTCGGTATCTGGCATGCTGGCATCCCACCATATCTGTTCTATGAGCTACAACCCTCAGTGACTTCCTTTATTACACTACCCCCCATAAATGGCCTCGATCAGGTGCCTTTGCTGCGGGCCGCTGTCGAGCAGGCATTCAATGCCGTGGTCATCACCAACGCGACATTAAACGGTGAAGGGCCATGCATTATTTATTGCAACCCCGCGTTTTGCCGCATGACAGGCTATACTCCCGCTGAGCTGATGGGCCGCTCGCCTCGTATGCTGCAAGGTCCGCAAACAGATCCTCAGGTGCTTCAACGACTGCGAGAATGCCTGCGTGAAGAAAAGTTTTTTCAAGGCTCAGCAGTGAACTACCGCAAGGATGGCAGCAGCTACCTGGTGGAGTGGAATATTTCCCCTGTACACGATGATCAGGCACAGGTGCAGGCTTACGTTTCAGTGCAGCAGGAAATCACTGGGCGGGTGCGGGCAGAACAACGCCAGGCATTGTTGGCACGAGCCCTGAATGCAACACAAGATGGGGTGATGATTGCTGACAAACAGGCAGAGATTCTGTTCGTCAACCAAGCCTTCGAAGATCTGACAGGCTACAGTATAAAAGAAGCCCAAGGGAGCCTCCCAAAATTTTTGCAGCCAGGCGAGCGAGTTCCTGCCTTTTATAACCATCTGCGCGAAGCCCTGACACACGAAGGAAGTAGTCAGACTACCGTTGCCAACCGCCACAAAGATGGCCATATCTATCACGTGGCGCAGACGATCACTCCGCTCAAAGACGAGTCTGGTACCGCCCAACACTATGTGGGCATAATGAAAGACGTGACGGAGCTCGTCGTACATGCTCAAGAGTTGCACCATCAGGCCCGGCACGATGCATTAACAGGCCTGCTCAATCGGCGCGCCGGTGAGCAAAAGCTGAAGATCTGCCATTTTGCGGCGAAGACCGAATATCGAAATTATGCGCTCATCTTGGCTGATATAGATCACTTCAAGTCTATCAACGACCGTTTTGGGCACGAGCAAGGCGACCGCGTACTACAACGCTGTGCCGCGTTGCTTGGTCGCAAAATACGCAGCGGCGATGCCTTGATCCGCTGGGGAGGAGAAGAGTTTTTGATTGTCTTGCCCGACTGCAAGCTAGAGGCTGCGCACGAACTGGCAGAGCGTATTCGTGTTTCGATAGCGGATAAACAAGATGCCGTGGCGGGTACCGTGACCCTGTCGTTTGGTGTAGCGGCCTGGCAGCCGACAGAGAGCGACTCCGCGCTGCTGCGGCGCACCGATCAGGCTTTATACCAGGCTAAAGCAAGTGGTCGGAACCAAGTGATCGTGGCACAGTGATAGGGCGACGCCGTCTCAGCCTTCGGGCCAATAGATGGCAGGCAGTTGTTCAAAGGCGGGTTTGGCAAAAAGAAAACCCTGGAAGTAATAAATACCCATGGCGCGCAGGGTCTGGTATTCAGCCAGCGTTTCAACACCCTCAGCAATGACTTCGATCGATAGGGCTTCGCACACACCCAAAATGCCTTTCACAATGGCTTGGCGCACCCGATTAGTGTCGATGTCCCGCACGAGCTCCATATCAATCTTGACAATGTCCGGCTGAAATTCTGCCAATAGGTTCAGGCCCGAGTAACCCGCACCGAAATCGTCGATCGATGTTTTGAAGCCACGGCGCCGGTATTCTTCCAGTATGCGCTTAAGGTGGTTTTTATCCACCACACGCTCGTTTTCGGTGATTTCGAAAATCAGCCGATGAGATGGAAACTGATGCTTCTGTGCTGCTTCCAGTGTGGCGCGGATGCAGGCAGCAGGTTCATATACGGCATTGGGCAAAAAATTAATACTGACGTAGCAACTCATTTCTAGTTGCGCTGCCAGGCGCACCGCCTTAACGCGGCAGGCTTGGTCAAACTGATAGCGATTGTCGTCGTTTAGCTGACTTAAAATATGGGGCGCCCCACTGCCGTCTAGACCTCGCACCAAGGCTTCATAAGCAAATACCTCTCGGCTGCGTACGTCAACTATCGGCTGAAAAGCCATGCTGAACTCAATCGTAAGCGGCGGCCGATCCTGACAAAGTTTGCACGGAGCGAGGGATGAGATGCTATTTGTGACCATTCGAAAATTGTACTATAGGCGTTCATGGCCACCTAGAAATCATTTTTAGTGCACCGGTGGTGTACGAACCAAGCAGAAAGAACAAGGGCTTACAGAGAAATCTCTGTAAGCCCTTGATAATGCTGGTCGGGACGGTGGGATTCGAACTCACGACCCCTTGCACCCCATGCAAGTGCGCTACCAGGCTGCGCTACGCCCCGAAAGAACGAAATTCTAGCACAAAAAACGATGGAACAATCTGACCAAGCCCGAGGAAATCCAGAAAACGACATGCTTCATGGTGTTTGAGCAAACGCCCTTCGACGATCCACAAACAGACTCGACCCTGCCTGCTTCTTGGCCTGGGATTTGGCTTCGCTGGCAGCCTGGGCGATTTGATGACGCAGCTGATAAGCGCCTGGCTCAACCTGTACCAAACCCAGCGACAAAGAAGGCAGTGCAAACTGTTGGCGTTGTCCCTGGCGATCATCGGCCTGGTAAACCTGCACCGCACCCTGCCCTACCTCAA
The DNA here is from genome assembly GCF_040276085.1 of Castellaniella sp. FW104-7C03. Lineage (NCBI taxonomy): Bacteria > Pseudomonadati > Pseudomonadota > Betaproteobacteria > Burkholderiales > Alcaligenaceae > Castellaniella > Castellaniella sp. FW104-7C03. Next base: position 118,178 of record NZ_JBELOK010000010.1, on the reverse strand, counting down.
TCATCAGCTGCTGCATACCATAGTCAAAGTCTGCCAGCATGCGCTGGCACCGCGCTTGCCAATCGATACTGCGAAACAGCACGATAAAGTCATCTCCACCAATATGGCCAAGAAAATCCTGGTTGAGCTGGATATGTTGCGACAGCACACGGCTGAGCAGCCGGATAACGTCATCCCCCATGCGATATCCGAAAACATCGTTAAACGGTTTGAAATGATCAAGATCCGCATGACACACGGCAAACCGCAGGCCACCCGCCAGGTAGCGCTGGATCTGGCGGTCAATGGGTACGTTGCCTGGCAGTTGCGTCAGCGGATTGGCATGACGTGCAGCACGCAACTGCAAGCGGTTAAGCGCCTGCAAAAGATCCTGGCTTGAGCCCACACCCAAATACTGGCCCCGCCCGGTGATAATAAAGTCGGTAGCCAGCGCATACCCCTCTGCTTCAGCCAGCCAACGGCTGAGGGTCAACAAAGGCGTGTGCATATCCACAATCAAGGGCTTGCTGTCCATAAACAGCCGACAAGGGCTTTTCCCGTACAGCTCACGCTGGAAAGGCAAGGAAAACCGCTCAACCAGACTGCTGCGCTTGAGCACACCCAAAGGCTGCTCGTTTTCGACAACTGGAATCGTATAGAGGTCCGGCTGCGCCAGAAAAAGGCTGAACGCCGCTTCGCTGGAAACCTGCGCTGTCACCGTCGGCACCCGGCGCAGAAGCTGCAGCGCCCAACCCGCTGTATCATCCTGGGGCAACACAGGCGGTGCACAACACTGCAGAGGATCCAGCCGCCGGGCGGCAAGCTCGGCAGACAAAGCAGACCAATCACGCACCTGCGGACGCGCCTGAGGGCGATCGATGTAGTAGCCCTGCGCACACGCAATGCCCTGATCGCACACCGCGGCCAAATCATCCAGTGATTCGATGCCCTCCGCCACCACGATTGCGCCTGCCACGGCTGCAATATCGCTGACCGAGCGCAAAATCTGCTGACGCAAAAGATCGTCTTGCACGCCCGCCACAAAGGCCTTGTCGACCTTGATGTATTTGGGCCGAAGGGTCACCCAGCGACCCAGGTTGGAATATCCCGCCCCCAGGTCATCAATGGCGAACTGGATCCCTTGCGCCTGCAAGTAACTGATGGCCACAGTCAGATCTGCGCCGCTGGTACCAAGCTGCTGCTCTGTCACTTCGACCACCACACGGTGCGTGTCCAGTCCCAGGGCATAGAGCTCGCCCACCAGATCAAACGACTCGGAGGAGCCAGCCAGCAGCGCCTGTGGGCTCATATTGAGAAACAATCGACCGGGCAGGTTAAGCCCTGCAAACTGCTGTATCACCGTGCGGGCTGCCCGATGCTCCAGTGCCACGCCCAGACCCTGGGCCCTGGCATGGCTGAACAGTACGTCCGGAAAATGCCAGGCGGCGTCCTGGGGCCCCCGGATCAAACCTTCATACCCCAGCGCAGAGCCTTCCCTGAGCCACACAATTGGCTGAAACACTGCCTGCAACGGACAAGTGAGCACATCGCCCGTGCAAACCGGCGCATCGGCGCCGGGTGCCGGCTCAGTGGGTGGGTAAGCAAGGGTTGCAGAGCGCTTTACTATCGACATCTGAGAGACAACCTGTACACACAGGCGCCAAAGGGCAATCCGATAGGTTTACACTCTGGCGCCGGACACAACACGGCCCCACCAATCTGCTGGCGGGCAGCAGATTGGAATACGCCCTGCCTGAAACTTAAAAAGGTTTACGACAAGGGATTTAAAGCAGACCCAGCTGCAAGCGCGCGGGTTCGCTGATCATCTCGCGGCTCCAGGGTGGATCCCATACGAGATCGACGGTTGCTTCGTCCACGCCCTGGATATTGAGCAGCTTGTTGCGGGCCTCGTCGGCAATCATGGTGCCCATGCCGCAACCCGCTGCCGTCAGCGTCATCCTGATTTCGATGCGATAACGATCGGGGACACTGGCCGGCACCACCTTGCACTCGTAGACCAAACCCAGATTCACAATATCAACTGGAATTTCCGGGTCGTAGCAAGTAGACAGCATTGTCCAGGCGGCGTCTTCTACAGACTCAATGGTGGCCGGGCCCTCGTGGACGTGCTTGACTTCTTCGGTGGGCTCGAAGCCCAGTGCATCACCGTCTGCGCCTTCGATGCGGTAGAGATTGCCCTCGACCATGACCGTGTAGGTGCCGCCCAACTGCTGAGTGATCACGGCCTCGCAGCCGGCCTCGATGGTGACAGGAGAGCCATAAGGCACCGTCACAGCCGCACAATCGCGGCTGACGATCACTTCCTGACGATTGAAACTCATGATGTTACCTCTGGTTCATCGCGTTATTCGGTTATTGCCGTAGCCTGTGCCTGCATAATGGCGTTATGCAGGGTATGCCATGCCAGGGTGGCGCACTTGACCCGGGACGGAAACTCACGCACCCCGGACAAGACTTCAAGCTTGCCCAAATCGGCGTCAGGATGTGCCTCTGTAAGCATGGCGTGGATGTTTTTGAAAAGCACTTCAACCTCATCCACCCGCATGCCCCGCACCGCCTCGGTCATCAGCGACGCGGATGCCGTGGAGATGGCACAGCCGTGGCCGATGAAACTGACCTCTTGTACGACATCGCCATCCAGTCGCGCATAGACGGTGAGCTGGTCACCACACAAAGGGTTATGACCGTCCGCCTGGTGAGAGGCACCCTCCAGCGCATGGAAATTGCGCGGATTGCGATTGTGGTCGAAGATGACTTCCTGGTAGAGATCGCGCAGGCCGTCGTCGTTATCTCTCATGCAATTACACCCCAAACAGTTTCTGAGCCTTGCGAACGCCGGCCACAAGGGCGTCGACGTCCTGCAAATTGTTATATAGCGCAAAAGACGCACGCGCCGTCCCCGGGATCCCGAAATGCGACATGAGCGGCATGGCACAATGGTGACCCGCCCGGATGGCAACACCATCCGTATCCAGAATGGTGCCAAGATCGTGCGGATGAATGCCATCCACCAGGAACGACAAAATCCCTGCTTTGTGTGCGGCCGTACCGATCAGGCGCACCCCTTCGATCTCCTGCATGGCCTCGGTGGCTCGCGCCAACAAGGCGGATTCATGTGCTGCAATGGTGTCCAGACCAGTATCCATCACGTACTGGATGGCTGCACCCAGGCCGACGGCTCCGGCAATATGGGGCGTACCCGCCTCGAAGCGTTGGGGGCCGGTTGCCCAGGTACTGCCCTCAAAGCTGACAGTGCGGATCATGTCTCCACCCCCTTGCCAAGGCGGCAGATCTTTTAAAATCGATGCCCGGACATACAAGGCGCCAATACCGGTAGGACCATAAATCTTGTGGCCCGAGAAGGCATAGAAATCACAATCCAGCGCCTGTACATCCACCGAGCCATGGGCCACCGCCTGTGCACCATCCACCAAAGCCAGTGCACCGGCCTCGTGCGCCAGACGCACAAGATCGGCGACCGGATTGATGGTTCCCAAGGCATTGGATACGTGGGCAATCCCCACCAACCGGGTGCGGCTGTTGAGCTGCGCCTTGAAATCCGCGATGTCCAGTTCGCCCGTATCGGTAATGCGGGCATGGCGCAAAGTGGCGCCGGTTCTGGCACAGAGCAGTTGCCACGGGACAATATTGGAGTGATGCTCCATCCCGGTGACCAGGATCTCATCCCCTGCCTGGATCGACTGACCCCACGTTTGAGCCACCAGATTGATGGCCTCTGTGGTGCCGCGCACATAAATGATGTCCTGGCTATCGGGAGCATTCAGCAAGCGCTGCACTTGCGTGCGTGCCTGCTCGTAAAGATCGGTTGAATGCTGCGAGAGCCAATGCACACCCCGGTGAATATTGGCATTGGAGTGGGTATAAAACTGGCTCAAGGCATCAATCACTACCTGTGGCTTTTGCGTGGTGGCGCCATTATCCAGATAAGCCAAACGACGTTTACGCACGGCTTGCGCCAGGATTGGAAAATCCTCCGCCAGGACACGACCATCCAGCACGAGGCTCAAGTCGGTGCCATCCGCCGAAGCAAGGCGCTGCGTGACAGATGAGTTCAGGGGTGCGTTCATGCTGCCTCCAGCATCTGACCGCCAGGCAACAGCCTGCGTATGGCTTGCTCGACCCGCTGTCGCAGAGGCTGCGCTTCGATGCGCGCCACGCTGGCCGCAGCAAACGCATAGGTAAGGATATCGCGCGCATGTGCTTCATCCAGACCTCGCGAGCGCAAGTAAAACAGGCTGTCCGCGTCGATCTGCCCCACTGTGGCACCATGGGCACACTTGACGTCATCGGCGTAGATTTCAAGCTCTGGCCTGGAATCCGACTTGGCCAGGCGTGACAGCAACAAACTGTCGTTACGCTGGATGGCATCGGTACCATCAGCACCCGGCGCCACCAAAATGCGGCCACTAAATACCCCGTGAGATGTATCTGCCAGGATCCCCCGGTAGGTTTCGTGGCTGACACAACGCGGCCGCTCATGGCCGATCAGGGTGTGATGATCGACGTGGCGGCGCTGATTGACGTAATACAGGCCATTGAACAGGGTTTCACAGCGCTCGTCGGTAAAGTGTGTGGCGATATCATGACGCGCCAGACGGGCTCCCAGAGACACCGAGTGCGAGGCAAAATAAGAACCACGAGACTGCCAGGCATCGATCTCGCCCAGATGCCAGGCTTTTTCAGATTCTTGCTGCAGCTTGAGATGGGTGATCCTGGCATCCTGATCCAGTGTCAGGCGCGTGCTGGCATGATGGAAATTGCTGGCATCGGGTGCGCCAATATAGTGTTCTACGACGGTGGCTTGTGCGCCTGCCTGTGCATGAACCAAATGACGCAAGAAATGTGCCGCCTGTGGCGATGCCGCCACACAGACAATATGGATGGGGGTCTCGAGGGCAACGCCGCGACCCAGCTGGATGAACGCACCATCACCGGCCAGCGCAAGGTTCAGGGCGCTGGTACTGTGGCCGTCTTCAGCCTGACCATAAGCCTGCTGGATAGCCTCGGCATGTACAGCCCAGGCCTGGGACAAAGGCAGTACCACCGCACCAGCGGGCAAATCGCCAATATCAGAGGCTTGCGCATTAAATACGCCATCCACAAACACCAGCCAATGGCCGGCATCACCGGCCTTCAATGCGGCAATCTGCTGATCAACGGGTTGGGCACTGCCATCTGTAAAGCTGGCAGCAGCCAATGGTGACAGAGAGGTATGACGCCATGCCTCGATTTTGGGTGTCGGCCAGCCCTCTGCGAGAAAACGATCAAGCGATTGCTGACGCAACGCTGCCAGCCAGGGGATCTGCGCGCCGGGCAACTGACCCGCGCGCCGGCCGAACGTATCGGCCCACGGCTGCAGGTCTGTGCTCATGACCGTGCCCCTGGTTTTACACCGATCTTCTTGCCGTCGTCTGCTGCCTTGAGCGGCCGTTTAGTGGGGGTCTCGTTAACCCCTTCAATCCAGCCATAACCTTTCGCTTCGAGCTCAAGGGCAAGCTCGCGGCCGCCCGAGCGCACGATCTTGCCATGGGCAAGCACGTGGACGAAATCGGGCACGATGTAATCCAGCAAGCGCTGATAGTGCGTGATGACGATCATGGCGCGCTCGGGGGAACGCAGACGATTGACGCCATCTGCCACCGTTTTCAGGGCGTCGATATCAAGACCGGAATCCGTTTCGTCGAGAATAGCCAGCTTGGGCTCGAGCAAGGCCATCTGCAGCACTTCATTGCGCTTTTTCTCGCCACCCGAAAACCCTTCGTTTACCGAGCGATAGAGGAACTCGTCGCGCATCCCCACCTGCTTCATCTCGGCCTTGGCACGCTTGACGAAATCCATGGCGTCGAGTTCTGGCAAGCCACGATGACGGTGCGCCGCATTGACCGCAGCACGCAAAAAATAGGCATTGGAGACACCCGGGATCTCTATCGGGTACTGGAACGCCAGGAAAATCCCGGCACGGGCGCGTTCTTCTACCGGCAGCTCAAGCAGGTCCTGACCCTCAAACTGTACGGTGCCACTGGTTACTTTGTAGTCGTCGCGCCCTGTCAGCACCTGCGACAGCGTGCTTTTGCCTGCCCCGTTGGGCCCCATGATCGCATGCACTTCTCCTGGATTGATCTCCAGGCTGAGGCCGCGCAGAATTTCTTTGTCCTCGATAGAGGCGTGCAAATCGTTGATTTTCAGCATGAGTGGACTCCTTAACCGACGCTGCCTTCCAGACTCACGCCAAGCAGGTTTTGTGCTTCGACTGCGAATTCCATGGGCAATTCTTTGAAAACTTCTTTGCAGAAGCCGTTAACAATCATTGATACCGCATCTTCGGCTGAAAGGCCGCGTTGCATGGCATAAAACAACTGGTCTTCTGCAATGCGCGAGGCGGTTGCTTCGTGTTCGACACTGGCGCTGGGGTTTTGTACCTCGATGGTGGGAAACGTATGCGCTGCGCATTCCTTGCCAATCAGCAGCGAATCACACTGCGTGTAATTACGCGCGTTTTCGGCTTTGGGCGTCATGCGCACCAGACCGCGGAAGGTATTGCTTCCGTGTCCGGCCGAAATCCCCTTGGAGATGATGGTGCTGCGGGTATTGCGCCCCATGTGCACCATTTTGGTGCCCGTGTCGGCCTGCTGGTAGTGATTGGACAAAGCGACAGAGTAAAACTCGCCGGTGGAGTCATCACCCCGCAGGATCACGCTGGGATATTTCCAGGTAATCGCAGAACCGGTTTCTACCTGAGTCCAGGAAATACGCGACCGCGCGCCCCGGCAATCACCCCGTTTGGTGACAAAGTTGTAGATGCCGCCCACACCGTTCTCGTCGCCCGGATACCAGTTTTGCACGGTTGAGTACTTGATGCGTGCGTCTTCGAGTGCGACAAGCTCGACCACAGCCGCGTGCAGCTGGTTTTCATCGCGCATTGGGGCAGTACAGCCTTCGAGATAACTGACGATCGCACCTTCGTCGGCGATAATCAGCGTACGTTCAAACTGGCCGGTATCGGCGTTGTTGATGCGGAAGTACGTGGACAGCTCCATGGGGCATTTGACACCCTTGGGAATATAGACAAACGAGCCATCCGAAAACACGGCCGAGTTGAGTGCCGCATAAAAATTATCACCCGGCGGAACCACAGAGCCCATGTATTTCTGCACCAGATCGGGGTGCGAGCGCACCGCTTCGGAAAAGGAACAGAAAATAATCCCGACATCGGCCAGCTGCTTGCGAAATGTCGTGGCCACAGAGACGGAATCAAACACCGCGTCTACAGCCACGCCAGCCAGCTTGGCGCGCTCATGCAGCGGTACGCCCAATTTCTCGTAGGTTTTGAGCAACTCGGGATCCACCTCATCCAGGCTCTTGGGCCCGTCTTTTTTGGATTTTGGCGCCGAGAAATAACTGATGTCCTGGAAGTCGGGCTGCGGGAAATTAACCTTGGCCCAGTTTGGCCGAGGCATTTTCAGCCACTCGCGATAGGCCTTCAGCCGCCACTCCAGCATGAATTCGGGCTCACGCTTTACCGCTGACAGGCGACGGATCACATCCTCATCCAGACCTTTTGGAAAAGTCTCGGATTCGATCTCGGTGACAAAGCCGGCGTCATACTCGCGATCAAGGAAGGTATCGAGCTTGTCGTTGACAGTACTCATTTGGACAGACTCCAGTTCGGGGTATTCGGGATGGGCCGTGCAGGGGCTGCGACAGATGCAACCGGTGCCACGGATACGGGCACGGCCGACGTGTCGCTGAGCATGTCGGCCAACGTAACGGATTCGAGGGTGCGGCGCACAATCAGATTGATCCGCTGCCAGTGGGTACGAATATGGCAACCACTTTCGACGCTGCAGGCGCCGGGCATTGCAGTACACTCGGTCAGGCCAAACGGCTGATCCTCAAGCGCATCAATGATTTCTGCCACCGAGATCTGCTCGGCATCGCGCTCGAGGCGATAACCGCCATGCGCCCCACGGGTACTGGTAACCAGACGGTGTTGCGCCAAAAGTTTGAGCACTTTACTGACGACCGGCTGCCCCAGGCCCAAGCCGGAAGCAAGCTCCGCTGCACTGCAAACATGCGTCGGCTGGAGAGCCATATGCGTCAGCACAAGGATTCCGTAATCGACGATTTTGCTGATCCGCAGCATCGGCTGTTCCAGGGAAGAATTCAGGAAATAAAATAGTACTACTTTGGTACGGTTTAGGTCAAACCCTAATTGCGATCGGGCCCATCCACGGCCGCCGCAGGCGCTGGCATGCCAGACGCTTCAGCCGATAAGGTGCCCTCTTGTGTGCGGGATTGCTGCAACGCCCACATCCGGGCATACCGGCCGTTTTGCGCAAGCAATTGCGCATGCGTACCCTGCTCTATCACCCGACCCGCATCAAGCACCAAAATCAGGTCGGCATGGACAATCGTGGACAAGCGGTGAGCAATGATGATCGTCGTGCGGCCTTCGGCAATGCGGTTCAGTTGTTCCTGGATGGCCCGCTCGGTTCGGGTGTCCAGGGCACTGGTGGCCTCGTCAAACACCAGAATGGGGGGCGACTTCAGCAAGGCCCGGGCAATCGCCACCCGCTGCTTTTCACCCCCCGAGAGTTTCAGGCCGCGTTCGCCCACCTGCGTGTCGTAACCTTGCGGCAACGAGGTAACAAAATCATGGATGTGCGCCGCCTGTGCTGCAGCCACCACCTCATCCTGACTGGCACCAGTACGGCCATAGGCAATGTTGTAGCCGATGGTGTCGTTAAACAGCACAGTGTCCTGGGGCACAATGCCAATATGTGCACGCAAGCTGTCCTGGGTGTAATCACGGATATCGTATCCGTTGATGCGCACGGCCCCTCCGGTGGGATCATAGAAGCGGAACAGCAAGCGGGACAACGTTGATTTGCCCGCCCCGGACGCACCCACAACAGCCAGGGATCCGCCCGCCGGCACCTCAAAATCCACACCATGCAAGATCTGCCGATCCGCCTGGTAGCCAAAATCGACCGATTCGAAGGTGACGCTTGCCTGGCGCGTCTGCAATGTCTTTGCGCCTGGACGATCTGCGACTTCCTGGTGGTGCGCCATGAGCTCGAACATGCGTTCCATATCCGCCAGCGCATGCTTGATCTCGCGATAAACAAAGCCCAGGAAATTAAGCGGGGCATACAGTTGAGTAAGGTACGCAGACACCAGCACGACATCGCCAACGGTCATGCTGCCCTGCACCACCCTCAGCGCCGACTGCCACAGCAAGGCCGTCATGCCAACGGTAATGATCAAGCCCTGGCCCATGTTCAACAAATTAAGCGACACCTGGTTGCGCACGGCAGAATCCACCCAACTGCGCATATCGTGGTCGTAGCGGCCGCTTTCGTAGCCTTCGTTGCCAAAATATTTGACGGTTTCATAGTTCAGCAGCGCATCGACGGCCTTGCCGTTGGCCTGGCTGTCCAGGGTGTTCATCGTGCGCCGGTAAACCATGCGCCGCTCGGTTACACGCAAGGTAAACAATACATAGGCGGCAATGGTGGCCAGCGTCAGGGCGGCTAACACCCAGTCGTAGCGCCAGAGCAGCACGCCCGTCACCATGGCAATCTCCAGTAGTGTCGGCAGGATATTGAAGACCGTGAAGTTCAGCAGAAAACCAATTCCCTTGGTGCCACGCTCGATATCACGAGTCAGCCCGCCAGTACGACGCCCCATGTGAAAACGCAAGGAAAGCGACAAGAGATGCCGGAACAGCTGGCTGGCTACCTGCTGAATAGCCCCCTGAGTCACCCGCGCAAACAAGGCGTCGCGCAACTCGCCAAACACACCTGTCATGAGACGTGCCAGGCCATAACCCACCAAGGCAGCGACCGGCACCGCCAATACGGAGGCCGGAGCCCCAAGACCATCAATCAAGTCTTTAAGATAGATAGGTGTGGTGACATTGGCCAGCTTGGCAATGATCAAACAGGAAAACGCCAAGATGACCCGGCCCCGGAAGGCCCAGACATACGGCCAGAGGTTCTTGAGGGTCTGCCAGTCGTCGCGCCGCGCAGGCGCAGGGCCGGTATGAGAGAAACGCATGAAACGTCCCGAAAATGTAGGTGACAAGTTGTGGCGGCGCCCAATGGGCCGCCAGGGTTGCAGCGCATACAATAGAGCGCATCAAGGAAAACCCGGCCAAGCCGGAGAGATTGTATGACTGTTTCGGTATTCGACTACGAGGGTGAGCTTCTGGCGTGTGCCCAGGGCGATCGTTCGGCTTTCCATGCGTTGTACCACCAAGAGGCCGGCGCCATGCGGGCTTTGGCCCTGGCTATGCTAGGAGATGAAGCGCTGGCCGATACGGTCCTGCTCGAGGCATTTACACTGATTTGGCACAATGCCGCTGGCTACAGCGCTGGTATCGGCACCGCACGGGCCTGGATCTACAGTATCTTGCGTTACCGCGCACTCGACCATCAACGCCAGTTGCGCGCACAGGGCAACACCAGTGTCGAACAGCTGCCCTTGCCCACCCTGTCCTTACACCCGGAACGCCCGTCCGGCGCCGTGCGCCATGTGCTGGCCAGCTTACCGGCTCCCCAGCTGGATGCCCTGTTATACGCTTATCTACACGGTGGCAATGCCGCCCGCATCGCCGATCAACTCGATCGCTCCGAGCCGGATATCGACGCCTCCATCGAGACCGTCCTGACCCACATCGACGAGGCGGTTCACGCATGAAATCGCATCGCTCATACTCTGATCACGAAATTGCGCGATATGTACTGGGCCTGGATATGGGCCCACACACGCAAGAGATCCAGGCACGATTGGCACGCGACGACGCTGCAGCTGCCCGCGCACTCAAGTGGGAAACCTATTTTCTGGATATCGTTGACGCGCTGCCTGCCTCGCAGCCACCGCCGTCTGTGCTTGCGCAGCTGGAAGCCAGCCTGGGCATGGAGCCCTGCCCCCCACAAGCAGCTTCAGCGGAGCCTGATACGGGTGCTGCCGATGCGCAACCCCCGGAAGTTGCAAGGACGCACGTCTCAAGAAACTACTTTAAACAGCCGCGCGCCTGGCGAACCCTGGGATTGATTGTGGCGGTAGCCGTGCTGCTATTTTTGACGTGGGCGGCCTTAAAACCACTGCCAGACGAAACCCAGGTGCAGCAAACAGTGCACCTGGAAGCAAGCCCTGCTACAAATTAAGCAGGCCTTCGGCCTGATCAGGCCGATGCCTGCCTTGGAGTGCCTCGCCAAGGCGATCGCGGATCGCTGAAAGATCTGCCCTAAGCGCTTGAAGCTCGGCACCTGTCAGGCGTACAGCGGCATCCTGATCATGCGGCATGTCGGGGCCCTCGCCCAGACGGTTGCGGGCACCGGCAATCGTAAACCCCTGCTCGTAGAGCAAATCACGAATCCGGCGCACAAGCAGGACTTCGTGGTGCTGGTAATAACGACGATTACCGCGACGCTTGACCGGTTTCAGCTGCGCGAATTCTTGCTCCCAATAGCGCAGGATATGCGGTTTGACCCCGCAAAGTTCGCTGACCTCGCCAATCGTGAAATAGCGTTTGGCGGGAATGGGAGGCAATGTGGTTGCAGGTGTTGCAGCACTCATGCGGCTTCTCCGGCACACTCAACACAGTCTTTGAGTTTCTGACTGGCGTGAAAAGTAACCACACGCCGGGCAGAAATCGGGATGACTTCGCCTGTTTTAGGATTACGCCCCGGGCGCGGCGGTTTATTGCGCACCTGGAAGCTGCCAAACCCGGACAGTTTGACTTCAACGCCATCAACCAAAGCGTCGCGTATCTCGGCAAAGAAAGTATCCACAACGTCTTTGGCTTCACGCTTGTTCAAGCCAACCTTCTCGAACAGAAGTTCGGCCAGATGGGCCTTTGTGAGTGTCCGATCTGTATTCACCGACAAGTCTCCTATGTACGCAAACGGGCCCCGTGCTGGCGGGACAGAGCCTCTGTGAGGCTATGCATGCAATGTTCGATCTGGGCTTCTTCGAGGGTGGCATCCTGGCCTTGAAACCAGAAACGCAAGGCCAAGCTGCGCTGCTTGCCCGAAGAGGTGTCGCGCCAGATGTCAAACAGTTTAATGTCTTTAACCACCGACAGGGCAGCATCCGACGCAATCTGGTGCTCAAGTGTATCAAGCAAAGACTGCCAGGGTTGATCAGCCTCTACCCAGATAGCCAAATCGCGCACCACCACAGGCTGTCGTGACAGGTTTTGAGGGGCGGGAAACACGCGCTGCGCAATGATGCCGGCGTCAATCTCGAACACCACCGGAGCAAGAGGCAGATCCAGTGCCTGGGCCCAGCGCGGATGCACCTCACCCAGCCAGCCCAGGGCCTGCCCATCCAGCAGCAGTTGTGCGCTACGGCCTGGGTGCAGGGCAGGATGGCTGGCGGCCACGCAGCGCAAACTGCCTGCACGGGCACCCAGCAAGGATTCGAGATCGCGCTTGAGGTCGAAAAAGTCGACCGCGCGATCTGGGACGCCCCATTGTTCGGGCACGGCAGGCCCCCACGCAGCAGCAGCCAGCCGGGTGGGCTGGGATACACCAGCCACCGCGAGATCGCCATCAGCCACGGAGCCATCGCGCGCAAACACACGGCCAAGCTCGAACACCCGTACACGGTTCTGTTTATGCTTGGCGTTGTGCGCGATATTGGCCAACAAACCACCGATCAAACTGGAGCGCATCACGGCCAACTGGCTGGCGATGGGGTTCAGCAGGCGAATGGGTTGACCATTGCCGCAATAGTTTTGCTCCCAGGCTTCTTCCACAAAAGAAAAGTTGATCACTTCCTGGAAATCCAGCCCTGCCATGGCCGCACGCATGGCATGCGGGCCATAAAGGGTTTCCGGCACCACCCGCATGCGGGCCGGGGCAACAGGTGGCAAATCGGGAATCCGGTCGAAGCCGTAAATGCGTGCCACTTCTTCGATCAGATCTTCTTCAATCTCCAGATCGAAGCGTGCGGCAGGTGGCGTCACCAGAAAGACATCGTCAGTATGCGTGAATTCAAAGCCCAGCCGGGTAAACACATCGGCCACTTGCCGGCTGTCGAGTGCCACACCCAATACCCGGACACACCGGGACAGCCGGAGCGAAACAGGCTCACGCTTGGGTAATTGGATGATCTGGTCGTCGAGCGGTCCAGCCTGGCCCCCGCAGATATCCAGAATCAGCTGTGTCATGATGTCCAGATGCGCAGGAATCGTGGAAAAATCCACCCCGCGCTCGAAGCGGTGGGCTGCTTCAGAGCTAAGCTTGAAGCGACGCGGAAGCCCCATGATGGCCTTGGGCCACCAAAAGGCACCCTCGAGGAACACATCTGTGGTGTCCAAGGTGACGGCAGAGGCTTGCCCACCCATAATGCCTGCCAGGCTTTCGGGGCCATGGCCTGCATCAATGACACCGACATCCGGCGACAAGGCAACTGTCTGGCCGTTAAGGAGCTCCAGCGACTCGCCCTCGTGCGCCCAGCGCACGGTCAGCCCATCCTGGATGCCACTCAGATCGAACACGTGCGTGGGCCGTCCAAGCTCCAGCATCACGTAGTTGGAGATGTCCACCAGCGCCGACACCGAGCGCTGGCCGGCACGCTCAAGGCGGGTCTTCATCCACTCGGGAGTAGCGGCCCGGGCATTAACGCCGCGCACGATACGGCCCGCAAAACGGCCGCAAAGATCAGGGGCTTGCACGGTTACTGCAAGACGGTCTTGCAGCATTACTGGCACAACAGGCACCTCGGGCTGATGCAGCGCACACCCCGTCAGCGCGGCAACCTCGCGTGCGACGCCCTGTATGGACAGGCAATCGGCCCGGTTGGGTGTCAGTTTGATCGTGAAGATCGTATCGTCGAGATCCAGTGCCGTGCGCAGATCAGTACCGGCTTTCAGTTGGTCTGAGAGCTCGAGCAAGCCCGCGTGATCTTGCGACAGGCCAAGCTCGCGTGCCGAGCACAGCATCCCGTGCGACTCGAGCCCGCGCATTTTGACCGGGCCTATCGTCATGCCCCCTGGCAAGCACGCCCCTACCTGTGCCAAAGGCACGGTAAGACCCGCTGCAGCATTGGGCGCCCCGCAAACAATCTGCAGCAAGGTGCCCGAACCGTCGTTGACCTGGCAAACCCGCAGCTTGTCGGCATTGGGGTGCGGCTCGATGGATTCGATTTTTGCCACTACCACACCGGAAAATGCCGGTGCATAAGGCTCAGCGTCTTCTACCTCAAGGCCTGCCATAGTGAGGCGATGAGACAAGGTCTGGCTGTCAATATCGGGATTGGCCCAGCTACGCAGCCATGATTCTGGAAATTGCATGATTCGGTTCCGTTTCGCTCAGTGCAGAGACTGGGATATCAGAGATTGAATTGACGCAGGAAGCGCAGATCGCCCTCGAAGAACTGGCGAAGATCATTGACGCCATAGCGCAGCATCGTGAGGCGCTCGAGCCCGGAGCCAAAGGCGAAGCCGATATAGCGTTCGGGATCCAGCCCGAAATTGCGCACGACTTGTGGGTGCACCTGCCCGGAACCGGAGATTTCAAGCCACCGGCCTTGATTGGGGCCTGAGGTAAACATCATGTCGATCTCGGCGGATGGCTCGGTGAACGGGAAAAATGAGGGTCGAAACCGTAGTGTGAGGTCGTCGGTTTCAAAGAAAGCACGCAGAAAATTGGTGTACACGCCTTTGAGGTCGGCAAAGGAAATGTCCTCTGCGATCCACAGACCTTCAACCTGATGAAACATCGGCGAGTGCGTGGCATCGTTGTCAACCCGATAGGTGCGGCCCGGTGCGATGACCTTGATGGGCGGCTTGTTCATCCGCGCGTAGCGTACCTGCATCGGGCTGGTGTGCGTACGCAGCACCAGTGGCAAGCCCGTATTGTCTTGCATATCCACGTAAAACGTATCCTGCATCGAACGTGCAGGGTGGTTTTCAGGATTGTTGAGCGAGGTGAAATTGGTCCAGTCGTTTTCGATTTCGGGGCCGTCAGCCACATCGAAACCAATCGAACGGAAAATCTGCTCGACCCGCTGCCAGGTACGAATGACCGGATGAATGCCCCCGGTGCCGCGCCCTCTGCCAGGCAATGTGACATCGATGGTTTCGGCCGTCAGGCGCTGGTTGAGCGCTGCCTGGGCGATCTCGGCCCGGCGCGCATTGAGCAGCTGTTCTACCTGCTGCTTGGCTTGATTGATCTCGGCGCCGCGACTGCGTTTTTCGTCGCCCTGAAGACCCGCAAGGCCCTTGAGCAATGCGGTTAAAGAGCCTTGCTTGCCCAAAAAGGCAGCTTTTTCATTTTCGAGTGTCGCAGCGTCTGCAGCTTGCGCAAAGCGCGCCCTCGCGTGCGAAATCAACTCGTCGAGCGTCGTGTCCATAGCTTCTTCCAAAACACAAACGGAGCCCAAATGAGCTCCGTTTGCGATGAGACAGAATCGATAACGAAACTGTTTTAATCAGGCGGCCAGTGCGGATTTCGCCTGAGCCACGACGGCAGCAAAACCAGCTTTGTCGTTGACAGCCATATCGGCCAGCACCTTGCGGTCGAGTTCGATGGAGGCTTTTTTCAGGCCGGCAATGAACACGCTGTAGGTAACGCCGAGCTCTCGGCAACCTGCATTGATACGGGCAATCCACAATGCACGGAACGTGCGCTTTTTGTTGCGGCGATCGCGGTAGGCATATTGGCCTGCACGCATGACTGCCTGCTTGGCGACCCGGAATACATTACCGCGGCGACCGCGGTAGCCTTTGGCGGCTTTAAGAACTTTTTTATGGCGTGCACGAGCTGTGACGCCGCGTTTGACGCGAGGCATTAGGTATCTCCGATCAGGCGAAAGGCAACATCGCCTTTACGGAGGCGATATTTGTTTCATGGACAGCAGCCGAACCACGCAGCTGACGCTTATTTTTCGTGGTTTTCTTTGTCAGGATATGACGTTTGAAAGCTTGGCCGCGCTTGATGGAACCACTGCCGCGCACCTTAAAGCGCTTGGACGCGCCTTTTTTGCTCTTCATTTTGGGCATGACGATTACTCTGTTGACTTTGCGAATTCAGGTGGCCCGACACATCGAGGCACTTGTCCAACCCGGTATCCGCAATCTGCTGAAAACCCGCCATGCGCAACGTGCACGAACGGGCTTGTTTTCCATAACTGAAACATGGAAAAGCTGTTGATTATAGAATGATTTACTGAGTTTTGTCTAACCCGGCGCCTGTCTGCGCTTGTTCAAGTGCCTGCACACGGGACTCGAGTGCTTGCACGCGATCAAGGGCACGCGCAAGGAGATCCGTTTGCACGTCGAATTCTTCGCGCGTGATGAGATCCATACGTGTAAAGGTTTGTGCCATCAGCGCTTTCATGTTGCGCTCGATGTCGGCCGCCGGTGTCTTGGCCAGCATGTCGGACACATTTTTTTGAAAGTCGTCCAGCCATTGATTGGGAGCGATCATGAGGGTCCTCCTGCAGGTAAAACGTTTATTTTAACGGCTTACGCACCGACATCATCTGATGAGGGGCGAAATTGCACCGCCTGTGCCACGTGCTCCAATCGAGGTTGCTCAAGCCCATCCAGGTCGGCCAGGGTACGGGCCACTCGCAAAGCCCGCTGACTCGCCCGCGCAGACCAGCCCAGACGATGGATAGCCTCTGCCAGCAATGCGCGGGCCGCGTCATCCAGTTGAACATTGGCCAGCAGGCCAGTTGCCCCAAGCTGGGCATTAAGGCAATCCTGACGTTGCAACTGCCGCCGGCGGGCCGCCAATACACGTACCCGAACTGCTTCCGAAGACTCTCCAGCCGGTAGCTCGTGCCAGGCTTTCTCGGCGGCCAGCGTCACATGCAAATCGATCCGGTCGAGCAAGGGGCCCGACACCTGAGCACGATACTTCAGGATGCGCTCCTGAGGACAGCGGCACACACGCCGAGGATGACCGTACCAACCACACGGACACGGATTCATGGCAGCCAGAAGCTGAAATCGAGCTGGAAAGCGGTAACTGCCTGCAGCCCGCGCCACTGTTACCGAGCCTGTTTCCAGGGGTTCGCGCAAGGCTTCCAGTGCCCGGCGATCAAACTCGGGAAGCTCATCCAAAAACAGCACACCATGATGTGCCAGACTGATTTCTCCCGGGCGGGGATGTGCACCACCTCCCACCAACGCAGCTGTGGACGCCCCATGATGTGGGGCCCTGAAGGGGGGCGCGGCGCTCAGGCCTTGCTGTATGGATACCAGCCCCTGAACCGCCGCGACCTCCAGTGCCTGCGTTTGGGTAAGCGGCGGCAGCAAGCCGGGCAAACGCTGCGCCAACATGCTTTTGCCCACGCCTGGCGGCCCACAGAACAGCACACTGTGGCCGCCAGCGGCGGCGATTTCCAGGGCCTGGCGTGCCAGCGCCTGGCCGCGCACTTCGCTCATGCAGGCCAACTGCCCGGAAGCAAGCGGCAAAGCAGCAGGCGGCGCAACCGATAGCGGTTGCCGGCCGGCCATATGCGCCACAACCTCTTCCAGACTTTGGGCCTGAAGTACACACAGACCGGGTACCAGAGCTGCAATACCCGCAGCAGGCGGAGCAAGGATCAGAACCGCTTCATGATCTTCGCGCGCAAGCGCCAGGGCAATGGCCAGCGCCGCCCGTTCGGCCATCAGCGCGCCGGTCAGGGACAGCTCACCCGCCAAGACATAGTGCGACATCTCTGTGGTACCCGAGGGTGGCCGGTCGATCTGGCCGGAAGCCAACAGAATCCCCACTGCAATCGGGAGGTCGAAGCGGCCAGAGTCTTTGGGCAAATCTGCCGGTGCCAGATTGACGGTAATCCGGCCGGATGGAAACTCAAAGCCGCAGCTAAGGATGGCAGATCGAACCCGGTCCCGGCTTTCTCGAACGCCGGCGCCAGGCAAACCCACAATCGAAAAAGCAGGCAGGCCACAGCCTACATGCACCTCTACCTGGACAGGCCTGGCCTGAAGCCCAAACATGGCCCGACCGGCCAGCACAGCAAGCGACATTGCTCATCTCTCCCCATCCTTATCATTGCCCCAAACTATACGGGCCCCAGCCACCGCCGGGCATTGGAACAGGCTCATTCTGTCCTGCACCAAACGGGTGCACACCCCCTTCTCCCTGCACCATCGCGAGGCATATTGCGCCTTGCAAAAATGCGCAAATTGCACCTTTCCAGAGCGCGTGCCCCTACCCCAACACTCGCAAGTTCACGACATATCCAACACGGCAATGTGTTGGCACGCCTTTTGCTGTGTAGGCACTGCCAGATAAACAAGGAAGACTCATGAAACTCATCACCGCCATCATCAAACCCTTCAAGCTGGACGAGGTATACGCCGCCCTGACAGCAGCCGGGATTCAGGGCATGACAGTGACCGAAGCTCGCGGCTTCGGAAGGCAGAAAGGTCACACAGAGCTCTATAGAGGCGCTGAATATCAGGTCAGCTTTTTACCCAAATTGCAGATTCAGATCGCTGTGTCTGACGAACAGCTTGAACTGACGATTGAATGCGTGTGCCAGGCAGCACGCACCGGCAAGATTGGTGACGGCAAAATTTTTGTCACGCCCCTTGAACACGCTGTACGGATTCGCACGGGTGAAGCCGGCGAATCTGTCCTTTGAACCATACCGGAACCTGTAAAAATGGATAAAAGCGATGTTGTCTGGGTACTGGTAAGTACCCTTCTGGTCTGGCTGATGTGCGTCCCCGGCCTGGCGCTGTTCTACGGTGGGCTGGCCCGCGGACGCCATGTGCTGTCGGTAATGAGCCAAACACTGGGGGCCTGCGCACTAGCCATGGTGCTCTGGTTTGTTTACGGCTACTCACTGGCCTTTGCACCGGGCTCGGGCATCCTGGGCGGTCTGACACATCTGGGTCTGGCCGGGCTCTATGTCCAGGGCGCAAGCACCACCCTGCCCCTGAGCGGCACTATTCCCGAGCTGCTGTTTGCACTGTTTCAGGGTGCATTTGCAGCAATCACCTGCGGACTGATTACGGGCAGTATCGCCGAGCGTACCCGCTTTGGCGCCATGATGCTGTTTACCGGCATCTGGTTCACACTCGCCTACCTGCCCATTGCCCACATGGTCTGGGCACCCAATGGCTGGTTGCATCTGCGTGGCGCACTCGACTTCGCAGGTGGCACCGTTGTGCACATCAGCGCAGGCACCGCAGGTCTGGTTGCTGCCCATCTGGTGGGCCCCCGCCAAGGTTATGGCCGCCAGGCGATGCCTCCCCACAATCTTCCTTTCAACCTGACTGGTGCCGCACTGCTCTGGATCGGCTGGTTTGGCTTTAATGGCGGATCGGCACTTGCTGCCAACGAGCAAGCCGTGCTTGCCGTGGTCAATACGATGATGGCAGCCGTCTGCGGTGTGCTGGTCTGGCTACTGATCGAACGTGTCTTAAGAGGCAAGGCATCTTTGCTGGGAGCCGTCTCGGGTGCGATTGCCGGCCTGGTCGGCATCACCCCGGCCGCCGGGCTGGTTGCACCCAGCGGTGCCCTGGTGATCGGCGCCCTGGCGGCCTGGGCGGCCTTCTATGGCGTCAACGGACTCAAGCGCCTCCTGGGCGTTGACGATGCCTTTGATGTCTTTGGCATCCACGCAGTGGGCGGCATCGTCGGCGCCCTGCTGACCGGCATATTCCAGTCGAGCAGTTTGGGGGGAGCAGGCCCCGCCGGCGTCCTGTC
This sequence comes from Castellaniella sp. FW104-7C03, assembly GCF_040276085.1. Classification (NCBI taxonomy): domain Bacteria; kingdom Pseudomonadati; phylum Pseudomonadota; class Betaproteobacteria; order Burkholderiales; family Alcaligenaceae; genus Castellaniella; species Castellaniella sp. FW104-7C03. Next base: position 98,469 of record NZ_JBELOK010000010.1, on the reverse strand, counting down.
CATACTGTGGCAGACATGGCTGCAGACAGAAGCGGTTGTTATCAGCATCATTTGGGCTGGCGTTGTGGCCGCACTGGCTGTATTTGTGGCCAACGGCCTGATCGGTTTGCGGGCATCCGCCGACCAGGAAAGTGTCGGTATGGATCAAAGCGATCACGGAGAGAACGCTTACCCCATGGCCTAGCGACGCGCTCCGCGGCAAATCTTCATGTTCACGAAAAAAGGACGCTTGAGCGCCCTTTTTTCGTTGACTATCCTCTGGCCACACATAATGGCCAAGCAGGCTTATTTGCTGCTGTCAGTGCCGCTACCCACGGCGCCCTGAATCGCCCCATCAGCCTTTTCAGCACCTTCCTTGATTGCATCACGGGCGTCGGTGGCAGCCTCACCCATCTTGTCGCCGAGTTCCTCTGCCTTGGTCTTCGCATCCTCGCCAGACTGCTTGATCTGCTCTTCCAACGTAGGCTTATCAGTCTGGGAGGAGGAATCCTGGGACGACTGAGGCGTCGTAGAGGGTTCTTGAGTGGCTGGCGGCACAGGGGCTGGCGTAGGGGCTGTGGACGGAACCGGCGCAGCCGGGGGTGCTGCGGGTTCGTCACTCTTGGAGCAAGCCGCCAGCAGGCCCATTGAAGCGACGACTGCGGCCATGGTAAGCGTTTTGCGCATTGTATTCATGATCTTCCCTTTTCCAGTTTCCATCGACGGAATTTTTTTAAAGACCGGACTGTAACAGCCGGGCTAGTTACAATTCTATCGACCTTGGATAAAGGGTAAACCCTGACATGTAAACAGCCATTGCAGGCAGCGCCAGGCAAAACACGGGTTTTAATTTGGACGCCCAAGGGAAAAACGCAGCAAGTGGGCACACAGGCGGCTCTGGCGCAGCCAACAACTGGACACAAAAGACCCGATGCAAACACCGGACAAATAAGGCCATAGAAAGAAATTCAGGCTGACAAGGTACTTAGATCGATGCGCGCCGCTCGATTCAGTGCAGAGGCCACCTTGACGCGCAAAGCATTGGAATGCGCCTTGCGAATCTCTTTTTTGACGTCCAGCAACTGCTGCGGGTGCATGGAGAAACCGGTCAGCCCCAAGCCCAGCAGCATACGCGTCACCCGCACGTCACCGGCCATCTCGCCGCAGACGGACACAGGCTTGCCAACGCGCTCGCCTGCATTGATCGTGTGCGCAATAAGCCGCAAGACGGCCGGGTGCATGGGGTCGTACAGCGATGACACATCCTTGTCGCCCCGATCAATGGCCAACACATACTGGATGAGATCGTTGGTGCCAATCGAAAGAAAGTCGAGCGTCTCCGCAAAGGGCTCGATGGCAATGGCCATCGCAGGGATCTCGACCATGGCACCCAGTTGCACCCTGGTTTCGTGGGAGATTCCTGCGTCACTCAGCTCTTCGGCTGCACGCGCCAACGCGCGCCGCACAGCCACGACTTCGTGCATATGCGACACCATGGGGATCAGCACCCGCACCGGACCATGCACCGCTGCCCGCAGCAGTGCGCGCAACTGAATGTTGAAGAGCTCCGGGTTGGCCAGACAATAGCGAATGGCACGCAATCCCAGGGCGGGATTGGTCGCGACCGTTGCCTCGCCATCCAATGTCTTATCAGCGCCGATATCAAGCGTACGGATGGTCACCGGCCGACCGCCCATTGCCCGTACTACCGATGCATAGGCAGCATATTGCTCATCTTCGTCGGGCAACTCGGCTCGTCCCATAAAGAGGAACTCGCTGCGAAACAGACCAATACCTTCGGCACCTGCCGCCAATGCATCGGCAGCTTCTTCGGGCAGCTCTATATTGGCTTCCATTCGCACCTGTACGCCGTCAAGTGTTATGGCCGGTGCGAAACGCAAGGCTTTGAGTTCGTCGCGCTCGCGCAAGAATGCCGCTTGCCGCTCTTGGTACTCGCGCAAAATGCTCGGGGAGGGATTGACCAGCACCATCCCGTTGACGCCATCGACGATCAGGACATCGCCATCGCGCACCAAAGCGCGCACTGTTCCCATTCCCACCACGGCCGGCACGTTCATGCTGCGCGCAACAATGGCGGTGTGCGAAGTTGCGCCACCCAGATCGGTAAGAAAGGCACCAAACTTGCCACCACGCAGTCGCATCATGTCTGGCGGCGAAATATCGCGCGCCACGACAATCAGGCTGCCATCAATATCCACACCGTCCAGGTTGGGCAGCCACGATGCGGTGCCCGACAGTACCCTGAGCACGCGCTCGATCACTTGCCGGACATCGGCACCGCGTTCGCGCAGGTAGGCGTCTTCCACCTGGGCAAATTGTTCTGCCAGCGATTGCCCCTGCGTGGTAAGCGCCCATTCGGCGTTGTACTGGCGCTCGTCGATCAGTTGACAGACTGACTGCACCAGCATGGGATCCTGCAACAACATGGCATGCACAGAAAGCAGCACACCCAGCTCACGAGGCGCGTCTGGTGGCAGCATGTCCACCATCTGCTGCAGCTCCTGGACTGCACTGTCTACGGCCGCACACAGCCGATTTTTTTCGGCGGCGATGTCTTCGTCGGCTATTCGGTAGTGAGCGACTTCGAGCGCGGCGGCGCTCATGACAACTGCGCGGCCAATGGCATAGCCACGCACAACGCCCTGCCCATACAAACAGAGTGTCGAGGACAGCTCGGAATCTGGTTCTGAGCCACTCATGGGCAAACCCGGCCTGTCATCCTGCCGATGATCATTCGGCCTCTCCAAACTTGCCCTCGAACAAAGCCCGGATATCCTTGAGCGCCTGCTGCTCATCGGCGCCACTGGCATCAATACGCACGGTAACTCCAAGCCCGGCGGCCAGCATCATGACACCCATGATGCTTTTTGCATTGACTCGTTGCGCGCCACGCGAAATAAATACGTCGCTGACGAAGCGGCCTGCCAACTGGGTAAGCTTTGCCGCCGCACGCGCGTGCAGGCCAAGTTTATTGGAAATCACCAGATCCATTGATGGCATGGGCAAAACTCCTAACTAGCAGTCGGGAGGGGGATCTGCGTTGACTATCCCGCGTAACGCCCCCTGTCGCACGCGTTCGCTGAGGGATTCCGGGTTGTCCTGCTGGTCGGTCAAGGCTTTGAGAACCATGCAGGCGTTCGTGCCCGTCAATAGATGAATGATATAGCCTTCTTCGAGTGCCTGGCGTAGCGCCTGGGCCGCAATATTGAAAGGCGTTGCGCCGTAGAGGTCGCTGAGCAACAAGATGGGCTGATCCACCTCACCGGTACGAATCCAGGCCAACAGGCGATCAGTGTGCTGATCGGGGGGGGAATCAGGTTGAATGTCGAATACCTGGAGATCAGGCACCCGGCCCAGCACGTGCTGGGCACAGGACTGAAACGCTGAGCCCAAAGGCTGATGCATCACCAGGGCAATACGGGTTTTCATGCGCGGGCGCCCACGGCCTGTTGCAGCGCCTGCACGAAGCGGCCAGCCACATCAAAGCCTGTTTGTTCTGTGATCTCGACAAAGCACGTGGGACTGGTGACGTTGATTTCGGTAATGTAGTCGCCGATCACATCCAGGCCAATCAATAAAAGCCCACGCGACGCCAGGCGACCGGCAACTGCCTGGGCGAGCGTGAGATCGCGGGCCGACAAGGGTTGTGCAACCCCCCGTCCGCCTGCAGCCAGATTACCCCGCGTTTCTCCTTGTAGCGGCAAGCGCGCCAGAGCAAACGGCACAGGCTCGCCACCGATGATGAGAATACGCTTGTCGCCCTCGACGATCTCCGGAATATAGCGCTGCGCCATGATGGTGCGAGTGCCCATCTCGGTGAGGGTTTCGAGAATGGTTCCCAGATTGGGCTCTTGGGGCTGAAGACGGAATATTCCGCTGCCGCCCATGCCATCCAGCGGCTTGACGATGACATCACCCTGCTGGGCGTGAAAGGCCCGTAAACGGGCCATATCGCGGCTGACCAGGGTTGGTGTGGTGTACTGCGCAAACTCTGTGATGGCGAGTTTCTCGGGGTGGTTGCGAATCGCCGCCCCCGTATTGAACACGCGTGCGCCCTGTGCCTGGGCATAATCAAACAGATGCGTGGAGTAGATGTACTCCATGTCGAAGGGCGGATCCTTGCGCATCAGAACCGCATCGAAGTCGGCCAGGTCGGCATCAACCGCGGCATCATCCTGGATCCACCAGTTGTGACCCTGCCAATCGGCATCGGGCCGCAGCTGCATGCCAGTGGCCGCCACCCGCACCCGCCCCTGATCAATGAAGAGATCAGCCTGCAAGGCAAAACTGAAGCGGTGGCCTTGCGCAGCCAGGCTGCGCATGATGGCCACAGAGGAGTCCTTCCAGGCTTTCAGGCCGGGGAGCGGATCAATCACAAACAGCACATGCATGACAACATTATCCATGTGAGGCAGATCGACCCGGCACCGACACCAGGCCGATCAGAAAAGAAGATCAGGCTGCATCACCCTGTTTGCCCGACTTACGGCGCGGTGCCAGCACCATGACCATTTGCCGGCCTTCGAGCTTGGGCATGGCTTCGACCAGGACGAGATCACCGAGATCGTCGCGCACGCGTTCGAGGACTCGCATGCCGAGCTCTTGGTGAGCCATCTCGCGACCACGGAAGCGCAGCGTAACCTTAGCCTTGTCGCCGTCTTCGATGAAGCGGCGCAAATTGCGCAGCTTGACCTGGTAGTCGCCTTCATCGGTGCCTGGACGGAATTTGACTTCTTTGACTTGAATTGTTTTTTGGCGCGCACGAGCTTCGGCCTGGCGCTTTTGTTCTTGGTATTTGAATTTGCCGTAATCCATCAGCCGGCACACGGGAGGTGTGGCTGTTGGCGAAATTTCGACGAGGTCGACGTCGTTTTGCTCTGCGAGCGCAAGGGCTTCGCTGGTGCGCATAACGCCCAGTTGCTCGCTATCGATGCCAATCAGGCGGACTTCGTGGATACGGATTTCACCGTTGACGCGGTGTTTTTTTTCGGTTGCGATGTCAAGGACTCCTGGAAATTAATAAAACGAGGGTATCAGGCCTGACCTGACTGCCCTCCTTGGTCTCGGGTGGCGATTTCTTGGTGCAGGCGCGCCGCAAAATCGGCCAGCGGCATGGTACCTAAATCAAGTTTGCCACGCCCGCGCACAGAAACGATACCAGATTCGCGCTCTTTGTCGCCCACAACAAGGATATACGGAACCTTTTGCAGACTGTGTTCTCGAATTTTACGAGTGATTTTTTCACCACGCAAATCGGAGGACACCCTAAACCCTTGTTTAACAAGGGTTTTGGAAACTTGTGCCGCATAATCGGCAGAACCCTCAGAGATGCAGCACACCACCGCATGCTGCGGCGCCAGCCAAGCGGGCAATGCGCCCGCGTGGTTTTCGATCAGCATCCCGATAAAGCGCTCGAGGGAACCCAGAATGGCACGGTGCAGCATCACAGGCGTGCGGCGTTGATCCTGGGCATCCACGTACTCGGCCCCAAGCCGCGCAGGCATGGAAAAATCTACCTGAATGGTACCGCACTGCCAATGACGCCCGATGGCATCCTTGAGCGTGTACTCGATCTTGGGACCATAGAACGCGCCCTCACCTTCGGATACCTCGTAGGAGCAATGCGCCAGATCGAGACTGTCCATCAGGGCTTTTTCGGCCTTGTCCCAGACGTCGTCGGCACCAATGCGTTTCTCGGGACGCGTGGCCACTTTGTAGAGGATCTCGGTGAAGCCAAAATCGGCATACACCTTTTGCAGCAGCCGGGTAAAGGCCGCACACTCGTCTTGCAACTGGTCTTCAGTACAAAAAATGTGGCCGTCGTCCTGGGTAAAACCGCGCACGCGCATCATGCCGTGCAGCGAACCAGAGGGCTCGTTGCGGTGGCACTGGCCAAACTCGCCATAGCGCAGGGGAAGTTCGCGATAAGAATGCAGCCCGGCATTAAAGATTTGCACATGGCCGGGACAGTTCATTGGCTTGAGCCCGTACACACGGTTTTCGGACTCTGTGGTGAACATGTTTTCTTTGTAGTTGTCCCAGTGGCCGGTTTTTTTCCAGAGAGACAAATCGAGGATTTGCGGTGCCTTGACTTCCTGGTAGCCGTTATCCTGGTATACCTGACGCATGTATTGCTCGACTTGCTGCCAGATGGTCCAGCCTTTGGGGTGCCAGAAAATCAGGCCGGGCGCTTCGTCCTGGAAATGAAATAGATCCAGCTCACGGCCAATTCGGCGGTGATCCCGAAGCTCGGCCTGCTCAAGCATGTGCAGATAGGCGTCTTGGTCGGCCTGACGTGTCCAGGCGGTACCATAGATGCGCTGCAGCATTTCGTTGTTGCTGTCTCCGCGCCAGTAGGCACCGGCAACTTTCATGAGCTTGAAAACCTTGAGGCGCCCCGTGGAAGGCACGTGGGGGCCGCGGCAGAGGTCGATAAAATCGCCCTCGCGGTACAGGCTGATTTTCTCGTTGCTGGGGATGGACGCGATGATCTCTGCCTTGTAGGCCTCGCCAATTTTCTTGAAAAAGGCCACGGCCTCATCACGATCCCAGACTTCACGCACCACGGTCTCATCACGGCGGGCAAGCTCGGCCATTTTCTTCTCGATGGCTTCGAGGTCTTCGGGGGTAAAGGGCCGCTTGTACGAAAAATCGTAGTAAAACCCGTTATCGATCACCGGGCCGATCGTGACCTGAGCATCCGGAAACAAGGTTTTTACCGCGTAAGCCAGCAAATGCGCCGTGGAATGCCGGATCATGTCCAGGCCTTCGGGGTCTTTCTCGGTGATGATGCTGAGATTTACGTCGTGATTGATTTGGTGGCTGACATCCACCAGATGGGTTTCGCCATTTGTCGTGAGTTTGCCACCCAATGCCGCCTTGCCCAGACTAGTTCCGATCGACTGAGCAACGTCGAGTACAGAAACCGCATGATCGAACTCACGCTGTGAGCCGTCGGGTAAGGTGATGCAAACCATGAATATGTGTCCTGAAAATACAAAACGCGGCCTGCGCCGCGTCGGAATAATTTAGATTGCCATGCAGGAAGGGTCTTGTATCAGTTTAGCAATCAGGCTGCCAACAAGCAATTTGCATCGACGGATCAGCCACTAAAACATCAGAACTTTTTACGATTGGAAAAACAAAAACCGCTGCCTGTAGGAAGCAGCGGCTTTGAAAATACTGGTAGGCAGTACTGGATTCGAACCAGCGACCTCTACGATGTCAACGTAGCGCTCTAACCAACTGAGCTAACCGCCTGAAGAAAGAACGAGATTGTATGGGTGATTTTTAGAGCTGTCAAATGGCTTGGGGCGATTACAGAGGACCATCCGAGGGATGGGATCTGGTCGCTTGAGAAGCCACCAAGCCATTGGCCGGGCTGCCTGATGCCGCTTCAGTTTGGGCGAGTTGCGACAGGAGCGAGCGGGCCCACCGCCGTGCCGGCAAGCGGGTCGCCGTCTCAAGCGCAGCGGCACGATCCATCAAGTCTTGGGCACTGCCGGACAGCACATGACCCTTGAACGCCAAAACCACGGTATTGCCCTCATCCACCTCCGGCAAGCACACAAACTGACCATTGAATGCGTGGTCGATGGCCTGCAGATTGCGCTCAAAGCTGGCATGCTGACCAAACAGATTGACCGTCATGACACCAGGCTCATCGAGGATACGATAGCAATCCTGGTAAAAGGCCGGCGTATCACACACCGGGCCCTGCGCATGGCTGTCGTACACATCTACCATCAAGGCCCGATAGCGCCCTGCCCGGGCGGGATCCGCCACCCAATCCAGAGCATCCGCATGGTGAATGACAGATCTTTCCTGGGCTGGCAAGCGGAAAAACACCCGGCACATCGCAGTGACCGCCGGATTGCGCTCGACGGTGTCTACTGCCGAGCGCGTATGGCGCATGGAAAACCGGAGGAGCGAACCGGCACCCAGCCCCAGAATGGCCAGACTATCACGGCTGCCTGGCCGCACAAACAGGAGCCAGGCCATCATTTGCTGGGTATACGCAAGCACCAGTTCGGACGGCCTGGCCACCCGCATCGCCCCCTGGATCCACTCTGAATTAAAGTGAAGAAACCGGATACCGGCTTCTTCGGACAGAGTCGGCTCGTCATCTTCCCAGGCTGACTGCGGGCGGCTACGGGATTTACGGGCGTGGGCCATAGGGTTGCGACAGTAAAAAGAGCCGGCGATCAGAGACGCTCGAAGATGGCTGCAATGCCCTGCCCGCCACCAATGCACATGGTAACCAGGGCATGGCGCCCCTGCACCCGCTCAAGTTCATGCAAGGCCTTGACGGTGATTAGAGCACCCGTGGCACCAATGGGGTGACCCAGGCTGATCCCGCTGCCATTTGGATTGACCTTGGCAGGATCAAAGCCCAGCTCGCGCGACACGGCACATGCTTGTGCTGCAAAGGCTTCGTTGGCTTCAATCACATCGATCTGATCAAGGGTCAGGCCTGCACGTTGCAAGGCAGCCCGCGTAGCCGGCACTGGGCCAATGCCCATGTATTGGGGATCAACCCCGGCATGCCCATAGGAAACCAGACGCGCGATGGGTTTGAGCCCCCGGGCTTTGGCGGCACTGGCTGTCATCAGCAACACTGCCGCGGCACCGTCGTTCAAGCCAGACGCATTGCCGGCTGTGACGGTACCGTCTTCTTTGGCAAACACAGGGCGCAGCTTGCTGAAGCTTTCGGGAGTGGCATCGAAACGCACGTGCTCGTCCTGATCAAACACGACCTCGCCTTTGCGGGTTTTTTGTTTGACTGGAACGATCTGTGACTTGAAATAGCCTTGTTTGATGGCGTTTTCTGCCCGGTGATGAGACTCGAGCGCCAGTGCATCCTGATCTTCGCGCGAGATGCCGTATTTCTTGGCGACATTTTCTGCCGTCACACCCATGTGATATTTTTCGAAGGGGCATGACAAGGCGCCTGTCATCATGTCGATGAGACGAGAATCACCCATCCGGGAGCCCCAGCGCTGGCCCGCTGCAATGTAAGGCGCACGGCTCATGCTCTCGGCGCCTGCGCCGATGGCTACTTCGGCGTCTCCCAGCATCAAGCCTTGCGCCGCCGACACAATGGCCTGCAGGCCAGAGCCGCACAAACGATTGACGTTGAAGGCAGGGGTTGTCTGGGGAATTCCCGCATTGATCGCGGCCACCCGCGACAAATACATATCGCGAGGTTCGGTATTGATGACATGACCAAACACCACATGGCCGACTTCTTCCGCAGAGACGCCCGCACGTGACAGTACCTCGCCAACGACGAGGGTGCCCAGCTCGCAGGGTGCCACGTCTTTGAGGCCGCCGCCAAAATCACCCACCGCGGTGCGGCAAGCCTGAATAACTACGATATCTTGCATGGTGTGTCTCCTGTTGGGTGCTGCGTTGCAGCAATAAAGAGACATGGTAGCGTATTGGCCTGCCCATGAAAATGCCCCTCACGGGGCACCTACTGAGCTTGATTGGGCTCAGGCTTTGCCGGGCAGTGCCTTGCGCAAGGCAGCAGCGAGTTCGGCGGCAGAGAACTTGGCGACATAGCCGTCGGCCCCCACACTACGCACGTGGTCTTCGTTGGCAGAGCCCGACAGAGACGAGTGGATCACTACAGGCAAGACCCGCAAGCGGGGGTCCTGCTTTATGTTGCGGGTAAGCGTGAAACCATCCATCTCGGGCATTTCGAGATCTGTCAGCACCAGGCCGACCTTGTCCTGGATGGATTTTCCTTCGGTGTCTGCCTCACTTTTGAGTGCATTAAGCCTGTCCCAGGCCTCACGCCCCGATTTGACCATCTCAAAAGGCAACTGCATGGCCTTGAGTGCCTGCTCGAGCAAGGAACGCGCCACAAAGGAATCGTCGGCCGCCAGCACGATAGAACCTGGCCGGATGGAAAGTTTCTCGCCAATTTCCTGTTCCTTGACCTGATGGCGATCTTTCTCGGGCGTTACTTTTTGCAGGATCGCCTCGACATCCAGCACTTGTGCCAGGCGCGAATTGTCGCCCGCACCATCCAGCCGGGCCATGCTGCTGACCAGGCTTTGCGACGTACCGGTGGACTCGGCGGAGATGACCTGGTTCCAATCGAGACGCACGATATCGTCAACAGACTCGACCGTAAAAGCCTGCGTCGTGCGGCCAAACTCGGTAACCAGCATCAAGGACGGCGGTGCAGACAGCTTGCTGCCCACGATCGCGGGGAGATCAAAGACCGGAATGACCTGATCGCGCAGTTGAACAACACCCAGGGAGTAGCGCGGCGAGCCCGCAACTGCCGTTACGGTGGGCATCGTGACGATTTCACGTACTTTCAGGACATTGATCCCGTAAAGCTCCGACTGGCCGGACTCGGTATTGGTGCCCAGCTTGAACAACAAAAGCTCGAAGCGGTTAGTGCCTGTGAGGCTGGCAGAATCATCCACCATGGGTTGGCTGGCGCTCATGTGCCGGTTTCCTGTTGAAACATCAAAACGATCTGAACGGCCAGTGTACGAGATTGCGGACGGCCCAATCTGTCTAACACAGGCACTGACAATGGTTAATTCAGGGCTAAAATACCGCCGCCCAAGGGATCAGGCCGCTATTCCCGGAGCCCCAGCAATACACTATGTACCGATCTGCTGCGAGATGACGTCCCATTGCCCCTGCCCCCGGGTTTGGTCACGATACAAGGCTTCCATCGCCAAGGCCTCTGCGCGAGCGCAGCGTAGCGTCCAAGTGACGCCGTGGGCATCAAACTCCGCTGTATCGAACTGCGCCCCCGCAGTCAGCAAACGGGCCTGCACCCGGTCCATCTCCGCATAAGCGCAGGTGCAACACACCAGGGTTTCCTCACGCAGCTCAACCTTATCAGCCAGGCGCAGGCATTCGGCGGCTGCACCCCCATATGCCCGGATCAGGCCGCCTGTACCCAGCTTGATGCCGCCATACCAGCGGATCACCAGCACCGCGACCCGATCACAACCCTGCGATTGAATGGCCTGCAAAATGGGTCGCCCGGCGGTGCCGCCGGGCTCGCCGTCATCATTGAAGCGATATTGGTCACCATACTGCCAGGCCCAGCAATGATGCGTTGCCTGGACATCGTGATGAGCCGCAAAAAAATCCTGGGCGGCCTGGGCATCAGCAATGGGTGCGGCCAACGCCAGAAAACGGCTCTTACGAACCTCTGTTTCGTAGCGGTTGGGCGCGGTTAAAGTACTGGACATGTGGCGGCCATGGCCTGGCATCGGGCCTGGCGCAGGCCTAGACCTCTATCCCTTGCGAGGCCAGGTAGTCTTCGTAGGTGCCGGGGTAGTCGTTCAGCTTGCCATCGGGCAAAATTTCGATGACGCGCGTTGCCAGCCCGGAGACAAACTGGCGATCATGCGACACAAATACCAGCGTGCCCTGATATTGCTCGAGCGCATATTGCAGGGATTCGATCGACTCCATATCCAGGTGATTGGTGGGCTCGTCCATCAGCATCACGTTATGGCGGCCCAGCATCAGGCGGCCAAAGCTCATGCGGTTTTTCTCACCACCAGACAGCACGCGCACGGCCTTGGTAATTTCATCGCCCGAAAACAGCAAGCGGCCAAGCACAGAGCGGATCGACTGGTCCTCGTCGCCCGGCTGACGGTAATCCGTCATCCAGTCAAAGAGATCACGGTCAGAATCAAACTGGTCGGAGACATCTTGCGCCATATAGCCGATATCGGCGTTTTCAGACCAACGGACTACGCCTTGGTCTGGCGCCAAGTTACCTGCCAGCAGACGCAATAATGTGGTTTTCCCCACCCCGTTAGCCCCAATGATGGCCACTTTTTGACCCGCCTCGACCATGGTGCTGAGGTTCTGAATAATTGGGCGATCATAGGCCTTGGAGAGATCTTCGATGTGAACCGCCTGGCGATGCAAGACCTTGTTGACTTCAAAGCGGATATACGGGTTTTGCCGCGATGACGGCTTGACCTGAACCGTTTCGGCCTTGATGCGATCAATCTGCTTGAGCCGCGACGTTGCCTGGCGGGATTTGGATTTGTTGGCGGCAAAACGGCGCACAAAATCCTGCAGTTCGCTGACGCGATCTTTGGCACGGGCATTGGCAGCCACCTGCCGCTCGCGGGCCTGAGTGGAGGCAAGCATGTAGTCATCGTAGTTGCCCGGATACACCCGGAGCTCGCCATAATCCAGATCGGCCATGTGCGTGCACACCTCGTTGAGGAAGTGGCGGTCGTGGCTGATGATGATCATGGTGCTGTCATAACCATTGAGCACCGTTTCCAGCCAGCGGATGGTATTGATGTCCAGGTTATTGGTGGGCTCATCCAGCAGCAGTACATCCGGATTTGAAAACAGGGCTTGCGCCAACAGTACGCGAAGTTTCCAGCCCGGCGCAATTTCGCGCATGGGCAGCTGGTGCTGCTCTACCGGGATTTCAAGACCCAACAACAGCTCGCCGGCCCGGGCTTCTGCGGTGTAGCCGTCGTATTCGGCAAACTTGCCTTCGAGCTCGGCCGCCCGCATGTAATCGTCCTCGGTGGCTTCGAGGTTGGCATAGATGGCATCACGTTCGGTCATGGCCTGCCACATCTCGACGTGCCCCATCATGACGACGTCAAGCACACGCTGATCTTCGAACGCGAACTGATCCTGACGCAGTTTTCCCAGGCGCACGCCAGGATCCAGGGCCACATTGCCGGAGGAAGGATCGAGGTCTCCACCAATGATTTTCATCAGTGTGGATTTACCCGAGCCATTGGCGCCAATGAGGCCGTAGCGGTTGCCGTCGCCAAACTTGACGCTGACGTTCTCGAACAGCGGTTTACTGCCGAATTGAATCGTAAGATTATTGGTAGAGATCACGTTTAGGGTGCACCAGGGAAAAAGCAAAATAACCTATGATTTTAGCAGCCTCGGTGGGCACCCTTGCTTCTGACCGAATAAATCAGTGTTCGTGCTCTTGCAACACCAGATGAGCCATGCCTTTTTCGGTGGCAATCCCAGCCTGAGCGCCCACAGGCAAGGTGGCCTTCACCTTGACATGCCCATACGGCAACCCCCTGACCACCGGCACTTTGACTGTGCTGCGCAACCAGTGCACCACAGAATCAAGGGTGTAGCCATTGTCGTGCGGCGCCAGACGGTAATCGGTGAAGTGCCCCAACACGATGGCAGCCTGCTTTGCCAGCACACCGGCATGCCACAGCTGGGCAAGCATTCTTTCAATGCGGAATGGGTGCTCGGCAATGTCCTCAAGAAATAAAATACCACCATCAATATCAGGCAAATAAGGGGTACCCACCAGCGATGCCACCATCGCCAGGTTGCCACCCCACAAGATACCCCGGGCATCTACAGGGTCTGCATCCGTGGTTTCGAAACTCAGGATTTCGAGCTCGCCCGACAAGGTCTCCTGAAACAGTGCCTGGGTCAGGTCATCCAATTTCTTTGCACCAAAATCGTACAGGGCGGTGGGCCCCGCCAGGCTGACAGCGCCTGTTTGTGCCAGCAGGGCCAAACTGAACGCTGTGAAATCACTTTGCCCAATAAAGGTTTTGCCGCTGTCAGCCACGGCCTGCCAGTCGATAAAAGGCAGCAGGCGGCTAAGCCCGTACCCGCCCCGCGTGGCCATCACTACCGGATGCTTTTGTTTCAGGGCACGCTGGATGCATGCCAGCCGCTGGCGATCAGTGCCGGCAAAACGCTCGTGCACTGCACTCACGGTGCGATCAAGCGTCACCCGATATCCCATCTCTTTGAGACGCTGTACAGAAAGATCCAGCACGGCGGGGTCCGGCACAGCCCCAGAGGGCGAGATCAGATAGATGCCGGACGGAGGTTCGTGGTGGTGCGCATGCTCGGCACCCGTGGGGCATGCCCAATGGGTATGTTCGGTGTGATTGCTCATGGTATTTGCCAAAGGTTTGATGGGCTTGATTTCCGGTAAATGGGTTGCTGCCGGCACAGCAGGTTCTGGTAGGGGTGCAGGTACGGCAGAACGCCGGCGGGCCCGAAAGAAATCGCGCAGCATGGTACCGGATTCTGATGCCAGAATCCCGCCGCGCACCTGCGTACGGTGGTTCAGGCGCGACACTGGAGATAAATCAACCACGCCACCACATGCACCGGTTTTTGGGTCGTTCGCGCCATAAACGATTTCTGCCAGCCGCGCATGAAACATCGCCCCCAGGCACATCAGACAAGGCTCAAGCGTGACATACAGGCGTGCGCCCGTCAGACGATAATTACCCAGTGCCGTGGCAGCCCGGCGCAACGCCACGACTTCAGCATGGGCTGTTGGGTCGTGATCGAGGATGGTGCGGTTATGGCCGGCAGCCAGCATCCTGCCGGTGGCATCCACCACCACGGCACCCACGGGCACCTCGCCCAGTTGCGCCGCCAACCGGGCTTGCTCAAGGGCCAGCGCCATGGCCGACTCATCATTCAGCACCACCGATGTCTCAGCCATACGTTTGCCGTCGAGGCTCGCCCAGACGGGCCAAAGTGGCCAGCGCCTGGGGAAACGCAGCGGGCAGATCTTCGGCTAGCAAACCAAGGCCTTGTTGGTCGGCTGCCAGACCATGCAACCAGACGGCAGCACATGCCGCCAGAAACCCGGGCATCCCGGCAGCCAACAGCCCTGCAATGGCCCCCGCCAACACATCCCCTGCCCCTGCGGTGGCCAAGGTGGGTGGCGCGTTGTCATTGATGACACTTGAACCATCCGGCGCGGCAATGACAGTATCAGGCCCCTTGAGCACCACGACAGCGCCGCAGGCCTGAGCTGCCGCACACGCCCGCTGACGTTTATCACCAGCCACCATGAACAGACGCGCGAATTCGCCTTCGTGGGGCGTCATGACACAGTGCGGGTGCAAGGCCCGAATCAGTATTTCGGGCTGATCTGCAAACACGCTGAGTGCATCCGCATCCAGCACGCAAGGCCGTTTTGTGTCCAGCATCGACAAAACCTGAGACCGGGTCAACGAAGAACGCCCCAGCCCTGGGCCAATCAGCAAAACCGAACGCCGTGCATCCGACAAGACCTTGTCCAGGCGGCCATCTGCCGGCAGGGCCTCTACCATGACCGAGGTGAGTGCTGTCGCCTGCACGGCCCATGCCGCCGGTGGCACAGCCAGCGTGACCATCCCTGCGCCAATGCGGGCGGCCGAGAGACACGCCAGGCGGCTGGCGCCAGGCATGGTTTCACCGCCGACCACCAGCACATGGCCACGCCGGTATTTATGATCCGAGGACTGTGGCCAGGGGAACCGGGACAGCCAGAGATCCGGGTCGTTGACCCAGGTGTCATGCGCGATATTGTCTAGCACCGATGGCGGGATACCAATATCCACACAGCGCGTCTCGCCGCACAAGCTGCGCCCCGGCAACAACACATGGCCAGGTTTGCGGCGAAAAAAGGTGACGGTAAGCGCTGCTTGTACGGCCGCACCGGGCGCCTGGCCGGTCGTGCCATCCAGCCCGCTGGGCACGTCCACAGCACATACCGGAGCCGACGCCGCATTAATAGCCTCAATCAGGGCTTTCAGGCCCGCATCAGGCGTACGGTTCAGGCCCGCCCCCAAGAGCGCATCCACAATCAAGCCGGCCCCTTCGAGCACCTGAGGCGACGCCGGTGCTATCTCGAGCCCCCAGGCTGCGGCAGCATTGGCGGCGTCTCCGCGCAGAGCGGAGGCGTCTCCCCACAGTGCCACGCGCACAGGCCAGCCAGCAGCCTGCAGACAGCGTGCAAGCACGAAGCCGTCTCCGCCGTTATTGCCCGGGCCGCACAACACCACGACAGAGGTGGGTGCCCAGCGGGCCTGGATTTCACGCGCCACGGCCGCCCCTGCGGCCGCCATCAAGGCGCTGGAAGCCCCCCCTGCTGACACTGCCGCCTGATCGGCTGCCACCATCTGGGCGGTGGTAAGCAAAACATGTCTGGAAGAAGCGGCGGGCATCATGATTTGCCGGCCACCTGCTGCCGGAGTTCGAATTTCTGTATTTTTCCTGTGGAAGTCTTGGGCAGCTCACCAAAGATAATGTGGCGCGGCACTTTAAAGCCCGCCAAGTGGGCCTTGCAATGCGCGATGATATCTTCTGCCGTAACGGTGGCGTCTGCCTTGAGTTCGATGAAGGCGCAAGGGGTTTCTCCCCAGCGCTCGTCGGGCTGGGCCACCACGGCCGCCGACAGTACTGCCGGATGGCGATACAGGACGTCCTCTACCTCGATGGAGGAGATGTTTTCACCCCCCGAGATGATGATGTCCTTGGAACGGTCTTTGATCTTGATGTAGCCGTCCGGATCCACCACAGCCAGGTCTCCGCTGTGAAACCAGCCACCCGCAAAGGCTGCCCGAGTGGCCTGCAGGTTTTTAAGATACCCCTTCATGCAGATATTGCCCTGAAACATGATTTCGCCCATGGTTTCGCCATCATGCGGCACTGCCTGCATCGTCTCGGGATCCAAAACATCAGCCGAGCGCTGGAGATGATAACGGACGCCCTGGCGTGAATTCAGGCGTGCGCGCTGGCCGATATCCAGATCCTGCCAATGTGCGTGCTTTGCACACGCGGTGGCCGGGCCATAGACCTCGGTAAGGCCGTACACATGCGTGAGGTCGATGCCCAGCGCCTCCATGCCTTCGATCATGGAGGCCGGCGGTGCCGCCCCCGCCACCATGGCGCTGACCCCTGGGGGAATACGATCACGCAAGGCCTGCGGCGCATTGACCAGCATGCTATGCACGATGGGCGCGCCACAATAGTGGGTAACACCATGCTCGACCATGCGGTCTATGATGGCCTGTGCATCGACCCGCCTGAGACACACGTTGACGCCGGTGCGGGCAGCGACTGTCCAGGGAAAACACCAGCCATTGCAGTGAAACATGGGCAGCGTCCACAGATAGACAGCATGCTTGGGCATGTCCCACTCAAGGATATTGGAGACCGCATTGATGGCGGCTCCCCGATGATGGTAGACAACCCCCTTGGGGTTGCCAGTGGTGCCGCTGGTGTAGTTCAGGGAGATTGCATCCCACTCGGACTCAGGCGGCTGCCATGAAAAATCTGCTTCACCCTGCGCCAGCAGGGCTTCGTACTCCAGTGTGCCAATGCGATCCCCGGAGCCGTCATAAAGCGGATCATCCACATCAATGACGAGCAGCGGTGTCTCGCGCTGACGCAAGGCCAACGCCTGAGACATGACAGCCGAAAACTCGCGATCAACAATCACGGCACGCGCTTCGCCGTGGTCGAGCATGAACGCCACAGTGGCTGGATCAAGCCGGGTGTTGAGCGTATTAAGTACCGCACCCGCCATCGGGATACCGAAATGCGCCTCTACCATGGCAGGGATATTGGGCAGCATCACGGCAACCGTATCGTCTTGCCCCAGACCATGCTGCAGCAGCGCACTGGCCAGCCGGCGGCACCGCTGATAGAGCTGGTGCCAGTTATAGCGCAGTGCCGATGGCCCCAGACCATGCACCACCGCCAGGCGATCAGGGTATACATCAGCGGCCCGCTCAAGATAGAACAAAGGTGTCAGCGGCGCAAAGTTGGCCGGTGTCTGCGGCAGATTCTGGTCGAAGATCGATGGCATGGACGTCTCCAGTAGAGGAACAATCATTTTAGCGGCGAAGCAGGCGTCTGCAGTGCTTGACCGGGCTCAGGGGTCCCAGATGCCGCCGGCCCGCCGGGTGCGCCGCAACACCGCCTCGCCCAATACCGAATCCCCTCCCGGCAGCACCAGCGCAAGATGCTTGCGGGCACGCGTTGCGCCGGTATATAGCAGCTCGCGGGTAACCAGGGGGACGGCCTGATCAGGCATCACCAACACCACACGATCGAACTCCGAGCCCTGGGATTTATGAACCGTCAGGGCGTAGGCCGTTTCGAGATCAGGCAAACGCGCAGGGGACACCCAACGCACTTTTTGCAGCCCTGTCCCGGCAAACGCCACCCGCAAGCGATGCGGCTTGCCTGAAGGGCCCGGCACGGGCAACACCAGTCCCATATCTCCGTTGGCCAGGCCCAGGTGGGGCAAATTGCGACGCACAAGCACCGGCTGCCCTGCATACCATTGGCGGGCATCGGGCGCGACCCACCCCAAGCTCTGCAAGGCGGTATGAATCTGCTGATTAAGCCCCTGCACCCCCCAAGGCCCGTCACGCAAGCCACACAGCACCTGAAAGCGGGTTTGCAGATGCAAGAGCTCGAGTGCCCAGTGATCCCACGACAACTGCCCGGCATCGTTGCCAGGACGTTGGTCACGCATGGCACTGAATACAGCCGGATAACCCGACGCCGACAAGGCCTCACAACGCTGCAGCCAGCCTGCACCCGAAAAACTCTGGAGATCTGGCAGCCCGGCATGCAGCAGCGCCCGCACCGCACGGATATCTCCCTGGTTCACGGCACCGGCAAAACGGCCAATCCCGCTATCGACACCAAACCTGCGGCTATGCCGCAACATCACGACAGCTTGCGACAAATCTGAGCCGGCCAGATCAGGACAATGCGGAGCCTGCGCAGGATCTTCCTGGGCGAGCGTCAGTGCCTTGGCAGCCAGCAACACATCCTGGCCAGATAAGTCGGCCAATGCGCGACACGTGGCTTCGGTGTAGTGCATGGCCTCTGCGTCGCGGCAAAGCTCGCCCAACACCGCGCCTGCTTCTACCGACGCCAGTTGGTCTTTGTCGCCCAGCAGTATCAGGCGTGCATGAGGTGGCAAGGCAGCGGTCACTGCATCTGCCATTTCGATATCCAGCATCGAAGCTTCATCGATCACCAGCACGTCAACATCCAGCGGGTGCCCCGCATGGTGGCGCATCTGCCGGGTATCGGGACGGCTGCCCAACAGCCGATGCACGGTCTGCACCCCCGAAGGGACGCTGTCCAGCGCTGCCTTCAGTACCAGATCTGCAGTAGCGAGAAGCGCTTGCAACTGATCTGAAATGGATTCGCTGAGCCGCGCAGCCGCCTTGCCGGTAGGCGCTGCCAACCGGATGCGCAAACCTTGAGAAACACCCCCCGCCTGCGCCAGGCCCTGCAAAATAGCCAGCAAGCGCACCACTGTGGTGGTTTTACCCGTACCCGGGCCGCCGGTGATGATGCTGAAGCGTTGTCGCAAGGCCATCGCACAAGCCAGCTTCTGCCAATTGAAGCCAGTGTCTTTTGGGGCTGGCGGAAAAAGCGTATCCAGCCACTGGCGAGCCAGAGCAACATTCACGGCCGGATCACCAACCGGCAACAACCGGCTGGCAATACTGTTGCGAATCCGGGTACCCGCATGCCAGTAACGTGCCAGGTAAAGGCGGGTGTCATGCAATACCAGAGGCTCGGGGCCGGTTCCATCACCGACAAATACCGCCGACGCCAACTGTTCAAGGCAGCGCTCGGGGGAGGCTGGCAAAAGCACTGCGGGGGCCATCAGATCCAGACATACATGGCCTTGGGCCAATTGGGCGGAGCACAGCAAGCCCAGCCGCAAGGCAAGAGGAGATGCACTGGGATCATGCTGAGCCAGGAAGCGGGCAAATGCCACATCCAGATTGCGCACGGGATCTTCCTGACCATACTGCAGCCAATCCGGCCAATGACCCGACTGCCCCCTCGGCAAATAGGGTGCCTGCACAGTGTTCTGATTTCCCGCCGATGGATCCGGAAAATGATCAGTCATAGGCAGGCTCCGGCCCCAGCAACAGCGCATCCAGCGCATCGACAAGGACTCTGGGCGGACGCAGGGAAATCAGGCCCTGCCCCGGAGACGGTTGGCCCCGAAGGAACATGTAGACAGCGCCCCCCATATGCCGGTGATAGTCGTAATCCGGCAGGCGGGCGCGCAGCTGCCGATGCAAGGCCAGCACATACATCAGCATCTGCACATCGTAGCGTGCAGCACACACTGCTTTGACCAAGGCGTCAGGCGCATAATCCTGCCACGCTGGCCCCAGATCATTTGACTTGTAATCGATCAGGTAATAACGGCCATCCACCTGTATGGTGAGATCGATAAAGCCCTTGAACAGGCCATTCAGCAGATGAGGCTCCAGTTCCGGCCGAGGGATCGCACCAAAGGTGCCGGCCGTGAGAGCTTTATCCAGCGTCTGCACAGACAGGTGCCGTACCGGCAGCCAGAACTCCATCTCGGGCAGACAACGCTGTACCTGGTTTAGCTGCAGCACGGGCGCTTGTGGCAAATCCGGAAGCCAGCGTGTCTGGGCAAACTGCAACAGCCAGTCGTACAACATGTCGATATGGGCTTCCCATCCACGCACAGCGCAACGCCGCGCAATCATGTCTCGCGCGCCCCCCTCCAGCTGGCGAAAATTGCGCCGCCCTGCCCACTCCAGCAAACCATGCAAAAAGGTACCGGCTTCACTGCCACGAGGAAACCCTGGCAGGGCTAGCGACGCGTCGCCGGTCTCCGGCTGGGACGCATGCACAGGGAAGTCTTCACGCAAGATCTCCCCCGTGACTGTCTCAGGGGCTTCCGGGCGTGTCCAGGACACGGCCTGGCCTGCATTATCCCAATGCAAGGCAGAATAACTGGCAATCCACCAGGGAGTATCCAGCACCGGCCGGGATAAGCGCCGGGCAGGCCCAGGCGCTTGAGCAGGGGAAACCACGGAAATGCCCGCCCAACCCTCCTGGCCCACTTCATCGCCTTGAGGACTATCCGGCAACCAGGCAAACTGATCCGGATACAAGCGGCAACGCTCATCCCAGGCATCTTTGAGAGGATCGCCCAGCGCATGGGCGATGCCACTGGTACTGCGCTTGTCGACATCAGCCAAAACCAGCCAGACGGCAAACTTTGCACGAGTCAGGGCCACATAAAACTTTCGGACTTCTTCGCCAAGTTGTTCAAGCGCCCATTGCTGCGTCTGGGCATCATCCAGCTGAAACAGCCACTGACGTCGACCGCCCCAGTGCAATTGCTGCGGCCCGGATTTGGGGCCCGGCCACCCACCGCTGCAGACAAACGGCAGAAATACCAAGGGGTACTCCAACCCTTTGGACTTGTGAACCGTGACCACACGAACCAGCTGATCATCACTTTCGAGGCGAACCCGCCGGGCATCCTCTGTGACGGCATCCTGCGCACTTTCACGTTGACGGGCAAGGTAATGCAATAGCGCTCCTTCGCTATCCAGCTGCACACTGGCCTGCTGCAGCAGCTCGGCCACATGCAGGCAATCCGTCAGCTGACGCTCTCCGGCAGCCCCCAGGGACAGCAGCCGCGCCGGCACATCAAAATCGCGGAACACCTGACGCAAGACAGGCAAAACACCCGCCTGGCGCCAGCGCACGGCATAAGCCTGAAATTGTTCCACCCGCTCATCCCAGGCCCATTCGTCATCCACGCATTGAGCCAGTTGTGATAAAGACTGCGCCAGCAAGGGTGTTGCCAGGGCTGCGCGAATGGCCGCCTCGTCCTGAGGATGTGCGCAGGCCTGCAGGATGAAGCCAATCTCCTGCGCGATCTCGGAGGCGTACACCGAACGCTGATCTGACAAATACACACTACGCACGCCCTGCACTGTCAGCGCATCCCGTACTGCCTGGGCTTCTCCCCGGGAATTCACCAATACAGCCACATCAGACGGGCGCACGGCCCGCAGGCCCTCGGCCGACAGGAAACCCGCCTGCCCCTCAGCACCGCCTCGAAGCACCTGAACGATTTGGCTTGCACAAAGCATGGCCGCTTTATTGCGATAGGCGGTATTTGACAAGGTATCGGCGTCTTCGGGGGTCAGCCAGGCGGCCTGCAGCACTGCCGGATGTTTGCCATCAAAGAACCAGCGTTCGGCCCGTCCCTCGGCCTGCACGGGATGAAAGGCAATGGACTCACCGTGCCGGGCGGTGGGAAACACCGCGCCGTCCTCGTGGCGATCGAAACAATGATTGACGGCCTGCACCAGAAGGCTGTCTGACCGATAGTTTCGGCTCAGGGTCTGGACGCGCCCGGCACAGGCCTGAGCGGCAAGCAGATAGGTTTGTACATCCGCCCCCCGAAACCCGTAGATGGCTTGTTTGGGATCTCCGATAAAGATCAGCGCGGTATCGGGTGAAGGCTCTGCCACCCGATAGATGCGATCAAAGATCCGGTATTGCAAAGGATCCGTATCCTGAAACTCATCAATCATCACCACGGGAAACTGGTGTCGCAAGGTTTGCGCAAGCGCCTCTCCCTGCGCCCGGCGCAAGGCGGAGTCGAGGTTGCTGAGCAAGCCATCAAAGCCCATCGCACCGCGCTGCGTCAGCATGGCCTGCAGCCGCTGCGCCATCCACACCAGCGCATGGTCATACACAGGCGCACGCAAGGCATGGGATAGCTGCGGCAATTGGGCCACCAGCGTCTGCACTACGTCGCTGCCTGCCGGCCAACTGGGCACCTGGCCTTCGCCACGCCAACGGCTTGCCAGCCCTTCTGGTGTGAGAGCAGCCAAACCCGTGTCAGTCAGCGCGGGCCGGATCTGCTCGTCATCAAGCACCCACGCGCGCAAAGCACCCAGCCACTTGCCTCTGGATCTGGCATCAATTTTGATTGCACCGCCCTGAGACTCAAGCCAGGCCTGGAAATCGTCCAGGGTGGCCTCGCAGGCCGCCTTAAGCACACGCACCTGGGCTTGCTGTTCGGCCATCCCCTGCCGACATGCTGATTGCAGGGAATCCATTTCGACCTGTGGCAGCCCCTCACGGGTAAGGGCCGAAGACATGGCTGCCGCCAGCGCATCCGGGTTGGCCCACATACCCAGCACAATATCCAGCGAGCGGCCATCCAGGGATGCCACGCAGGCCCGCCAATAATCCCAGGCGACTTCCCGTGTGAGGTCTGCCAGATTTTCGAGCAGTTGCTGATGAAACAGCTGACTGCTATCAAAGGCGTGTTCGCCAAGCACCCGGTTACACCAGCCATGGATGGTGGAAATTGCGGCTTCATCCATGGATTGTGCAGCCAGATCCAGCAAACGTGCGCACCCGGCCCATTGGGCTGTTGGATACTCTGCCCGCAAGGCACACAAAAACGGATCCTGACACTCCTCGGCAGAAACCGAAGGGCCAGCAAAGCAGGCAGCCGCCTGGATCAGGCGGCTGCGGATGCGATCCCGCAACTCGTGTGTGGCCGCCTCGGTAAACGTCAGCACCAGGATCTGCGCGGGCAGCCGCGCTGCCTGGCCACCGTGCCCAAGCACCAGACGCACATAAAGTGCGGCAATTGTCCACGTCTTGCCCGTGCCTGCACTGGCTTCTATCAGATGACTGCCACGCAGGCTGAAATGCAGGGGGTCTACTTGGGCAATAGCAATCGGGTCGATGCCAGGATGATTTGTCATACGGCATCCTCTTGCCGGAGGGCTTGCTTGCTACCCACTGAGCGCTGCTTTTTTTGTGGCAATGCTGCGGCCAGGGAACCATACAGTGTGTTGGCCAGATCAAAAAAACGACCATCCGACACCAGCTGTGCAAAATCTGCGTAGCTGCGACGCAGGCACAACGAACGATCTTGTGCCTGCTGATAGGCTTTCTCTGCTGCCTGCCACGCACCACTGTCAGGGTCTGGATCGGCACCCGCCCTAAGCCAGGCCGAAGCGGATTCGATCTCTATCGGCAATGGAGCTGATTGGCTCTGCTGCCAGACGGCCCACCAGTTGCCCCACACGCGCTGCGCCTCGTGCACGGGCAAAGGGTCAAACTGGATTTTTCCTTTGGGTGAAATCAGCACCAGGGTGGAAGGCCGCGCCCAGACATGCGCGGTAATATGTTCAACCCACGCAGCCACCATGTTTTTAAATGCGTAATGACTGCTGGACTTCACCAGGTGGCTGGGCTGCAGGATGACTCGCGCCCATTGGCCGTCGGTACTTTGCCGCCAGCCTCCAAGGGTGTCTTCAAACGCAGCAAGGTTGCTGGTGCCCGGCAGCATCTGGGAAAGTCGCAAGGAATGACCTTTTGCGTCAAGCGGCCACTGGGTGCACGCCTCTACGTACTGCTCGATGGCGGGCACCAATGAGGCTTTGATACGCGTGGCAATCGCGTCTCCCAGGCTGCCGTCGACAATTCCCCCCTCTCCTTGCAAGCGGAGCAAGGTCTTATCCAACGCTGCCATCAGGCCGGCTTGAGGGCTGTTTGCCAGATCCACGCCTGAAGATGCCGCCTGGCAAACCGCCTCCAGCAAACGGCCGTCTAGCTGCCATTTCTGGAGGCCGTCGTACAGATATGGTTCTTCTTCATCTTCCGCCTGAGTCATGTCATTGAAGCCCACCCGCAGGCGCCGACGATAAAACTGCTCGACAGGGGTCTTTAAAAAACGTTGCAAATCTTCCAGCTTCAGCGTTGCCTTGACGTCATCGTCTGGCTGCGCAAGCACAGCAGACGGCTGCGTAGCCGGGAGGCGAGAGCGCCACTCATGCGCATAGGTGAAGAGCGCTTTGGCGCCGGCCAATGGGTTGGATGGAAAGTACCGAAGGCTGAACGGCTGAAGGGGGTGCAGGCATGTGAGGGCTTCAGAGACAGGCACCTGGGTATCGGTACACTGCCAGCCACGATCAAGGTGATCCCGCAGTTGCGAAATCAAGACGGACGGTGGCTGCTCTGCGTTATCCAGGATGCTGCGTCCAACCCACGAGAGATATAACTGGTCGCGCGCAGACAGCACTGCCTCGAGAAACAGATAACGGTCGTCTTCTCGTCGGGAACGATCGCCCGGCCGAGGATGGCTGACCATCAAGTCCATATCCGAGGGCACCGCCCGACGCGGAAACTCACCATCCTGCATCCCCAGCAGGCACACCCGACGGAAGGGAATGGCGCGCATGGGCATCAAGGTTGCAAACGTGACAGAACCCGCAAAGAACCGCTGTGACAAACCTGAGCGATCGATCTGCGCCAGGCAATGTTCGGCCACGATAGAGGAAGGCAAAGGCTCTTGCAGGCCAGCGGCCTCGCAGTGCTCGAACCAGGCCAGCAGCGATTCACGAAACTGCCCCAGAATCAGGGCCTCGGCATCGGTATCCGGCACAAAAAAGTCTGCCAGCAAGGACTGAAACTGGCTTAGCCACTGCCCTGGCGTGGCCTGTTTGGCCAGTATCTGCCAATAGTGATCCAGCCGATCCAGCAAATGTCCGATTCCACCCAGGACAACTGCCTGCAGCCCGGAGGGCTCGGCATAGGGCTCGATACCTTGCCAGGCAGAGGAACTGGCGCCCGCCGCATGCCCCAGCAGCATACGGTCGAAGCCAAATTGCCAGGTATATCGATAGGCCGCTTGTGGTGACTGGGCAAGATCAAACGAATCCCGATGGCCCGCATGCAGGCCCCAGCGCACCCGGGCTTCACGTGCCCAGGCCTGAACGGCGGGCAAGTCTTCTGCAGAGATCTCAAAACAGCGGCGTAAGGCCGGTACCTCCAGCCATTCCAGCACTTCGTAGAGACCCAGGCGTTGTCGCGGCAAAAACAGCAGCTGTTCGAGCACCACCATCAGCGGGTCGGTCTGGCGGGTGCTGCGATCTGCCAGGTTGTAGGGAATATGACGCGCATCCTGAGGCCCATACAAGCCAAAGACTGCCTGAATATGCGGGGCGTAGGTGTCGATGTCAGGCACCATGACGATGACATCCCGTGCATGCAAGGAAGGATCTGCATCGAATGCTGCCAGCAGCTGGTCCTGCAGGATTTCGATCTCGCGCAAGGCACCGTGCGCCACATGAAAGCAGATGGAGTTGTCTGTCGTGGGATCGATGGCAGGCCAGCGCTGGCGGGTTTCGCTCAGCGGCCGAAGATCACGCATATCATCCTGCAACTGCGCCAGCAACGTAGCACCCGGCAGCGTCTCGAAGGCATCGATGCGTTGATGCAGGGCATCAAACTGAGGAATCCAGCGGTCTCTCTGGGCCGGATCATCAAAATCATCCAGCATGCCGATGTAGTCACGCCCCTGGCGCCCCCACGAGGCCAACAGGGGATGGGTTTGCTGATGCAAGGCAGCTTCATCCAGATGGTCCGGCAAACCCGGGCGGCGCGCCTGACGCTTGAACCGCGCCCGCAAGACCTCCCGCCCGCCCTGGATATCGGCCCAATAGTGGGCACAAGGGTTATGGACACACACCAATACCTGAACCCACCGGGACAGGGCGGCCAGTGCTTCGAATGCCTGACGGGGCATGGCAGAAATCCCGAACACGAGAATGCGACGTGGCAGCCCCTGTGGCCGTTGGTCCAAGCGCTCTGTCTGCACTTTAGCCATAAAAGCTTCGTGGATGGCTGCGCGGCCGACCACGGGACGGCCTCCCGCCTGTAAAAAGCCGCACACCTGGGGATCCGCCGCCAGATCGGCCAACAGATCCTGCCACAGGTGTGCCTGCCAAACTTGCGTTTCGGGGATATCGGGCTCGGCATGCATCCCTGGAAGCACTTGCCTGCCCTCAGCCCAGGCCTGCAACCAATCAGCCCGGTACACCTGGTACTGGTCAAAAATATCAGCCACCTGACATGCCAGCTGGTAGCGCTTGCGCACATCAGGATCATCTGCCAAAAACTGCTGCAGGACGGCGTACCTGGTCTGAGCAGACAGCTCCGGCAGCAGGCGCATGAGCCGCCAGACGAGTGCATCCTTGTCCAGGGCCGAGCGCTCGGGCACCGACTCTGGCCCCAGCACGCTGCGGTAGGCTTGCCACATAAAGCGGGACGGCAACAGAAAATCCAGGGCTGCGGCCACGCCGCCGTATCGGTTGTCGGCAAGCGCCAGCCGCAGCCACTGGGCGATGCCGTTGCTTTGCACCAAAACGCATTCGTTTTCGAGGGGTTCCAGCGGGCTATGCTGCATCCAGGCAGCCAGCACATCTCTCAGCTGTTCGGCGCGATTGCCGTGCACCAGCACCAATCCTGGTGTCAGTTCGATGGCCTGCGTGTTCATCTCCCTCCCTGTTTCCGGATGCTTGCGCCACGACATTTGACATCATACGGGATCCAGGCAGCGGCCCGGGCCGGGCAGGCAAGCCAGGGCTTTTGCACCGGCGCACAGATGATGGGTACGCAAGGCCACCGTGATAAAGAGGTATCCTTTAGGGCGCCGACCCGCTTTTTTTCGAGAACCACCATGAGTGCTGCTGCCCCTGCCCGCCCGGCCTACCACACGGCCACCTCACAAGAAGAAATCCAGGCAAACCTTGCCGATATCCAACAACGCATTCTGGCGGCCTGCCAGCGTGCCGGCCGGGATCCGGCCGAGGTACGGCTATTGCCTGTCAGCAAAACAGTGGATGAAGCCAGGATCCGCATGGCCTACGCTGCCGGGTGCCGCCTGCTGGGCGAAAATAAGGTACAAGAAGCCTACGGCAAATGGGAATCCATGCAGGATCTCTCTGATCTGAACTGGGCGGTCATTGGCCACCTGCAAACCAACAAGGCCAAGTTTGTAGCCCGCTTTGCCACAGAGTTTCAGGCACTGGATAACCTGCGGGTTGCCGAAGCACTGGATCGCCGACTGCAGGAAGAAGGCCGCGCCCTGGATGTGTTTGTGCAAGTCAACACCTCGGGCGAGGCCAGCAAGTTTGGCCTTGCTCCTGATGAGGTCGTGGCATTTGCACGCGCCTTGCCTGCCTATCGTGCTTTGCGTGTCCGCGGGCTGATGACGCTGGCTCTGTTTTCATCCGACCAAGATCACGTACGACCCTGTTTTCGGCTGCTGCGCAGCCTGCGCGAGCAGTTGCGCCAGGATGCCCCCCAGGGCGAGGCATTTGCCGAGCTATCCATGGGTATGTCCGGCGATTTCGAGTGGGCCATCGAAGAAGGCGCCACCACTGTGCGGGTGGGCCAGGCCATTTTTGGTTCTCGCAAACTGCCCGATAGCCACTACTGGCCAGAAACAGACAAACAGTAGTACCCGGCAGCACGCTGCCTTATCGGGCAAACAGGGTACCCACCGACTGAAAGTGCCGCCGATAATAAGCACTATCCAGAGAATCAATACGCACGTGCCCTCCTGTTGAGGGCGCGTTAATGAAGCGGCCATCACCCACATAAATACCCATATGCGAATTACGCCGCCCCAGGGTATTGAAAAACACCAGATCACCCGGCTGCAACTGGCTGCGAGGCACCGGATGACTGAGTTGAGCGATCTGATCAGTGTTGTGCGGCAGCGACGTATCTGTAGCGGTGGCAAACACATACTTGACCAGGCCACTGCAATCGAAGCCACCAACAGGCCGCGCACCACCATAGCGATATTGGGTGTCCAGAAGGCTTAACGCCGTCAGCACAACTTCCGTGCGCTGGGCCGGGCTGATATGCGGACCTTGCGCAACACCTGAGCGGCCGCCCTGAGGGCCGGCACACGCCACCAGCAACATTGCTGCGGCAAACACAGCACAAAGCCGTAAGATCCGACAAGGGAAAATGGCGGCAATGTCTATAATTAAACGATCCAAAAGGTCATCCAACTCTCAAGAGACGAACCATGAAATCAACCACCAGGCCTATCAATTGCCTGTTACTGTTGGCAGGGTGCCTCAGTTTGGCAGTGATGTCTACTGCGTGGGCCGACACGCAACAGGATGAAGGCAAAAAAATATACACCCAAGGGGCCGCAGGCACGCCTGCCTGTGCCACCTGTCACGGTGTCAATGCCGAAGGCAATGCCGCTGCAAGCTTTCCCTACCTGGCGGGCCAAGGCAAGACATATCTGGCCGAGCAATTAACCTATCTGGCAGACGGCACCCGGGAAAGCGCCATTATGAAACCCATGGCATCTGCGTTATCTGGCAGCCAGCGTGAAGCGGTCGCTGCCTACGTCAGCTCGTTGCCGCATCCATGGGATCCCAACATAATCGCCACCAAAGCAGACACTTACCCAGCGCCGATCAACAGCGGCGCATGGCTGGCCAACCGAGGTGACTGGTCACGCGATGTTCCCGCATGCACGCAGTGCCACGCGGCCGGCGGCATTGGGGTCGGAAGCCAGTTTCCGGCGATCGCCGGGCTAAGCAAAAACTATATCGTGGCGCAGTTCAACTTATGGAAGGCCGACAAACGCCCCGGCGGCCCGGGTGCCCTAATGGGTAATATCGCCAAGCGTCTGACGGATAACCAAATTGATGTGGTTGCGAGCTATTTTGCCGATCTTCCCCAGGCAAACCAAGCCGCCAATGGAGCAAAAAAATGAAATGGACACCTCTTTGCTTCTGTATAGCCAGCGCCCTTACTTTCCATACTGCTCTGGTACAAGCCACCCCGGAAACCCCCAAGGCCACAGCGCCAACAGCAAAAGCAGCGACGCCCCCTCAGTTCACGCCTCCAGCAGCCGATAGTATTCCGGACGGCGATTTCGGCGACTCCGTGCGCCGTGGCCAGGATATTTTTCTGCATACTTCAAAATTTGCCGGCAGCTACGTTGGCAACTCGATGAATTGCGCAAGCTGCCATATGGACGCCGGCCGTCAAGCTAATGCTGCACCACTATGGGCAGCCTACGTGCTGTACCCTGCTTACCGATCTAAAAATGGTCATGTCAATACCCTGGCAGAACGCTTGCAAGGCTGCTTTCAGTTCAGCATGAACGGCAAGGCACCCCCGGCCGAAAGCCAGACGATTGTCGACCTGCAAAGCTATATGTACTGGATGGCCAAAGGCGCCCCCACGGGAGTAAAGCTGCCAGGCCAGGGATTTCCAAAGCTGGCAGAACCAAACCAGCCCGCCGATTATGTGCGCGGACAAAAAGTGTTTGAACAACACTGTGCAGTGTGCCACGGTGCAGAAGGCCAGGGCCAGCACGATGCCACCGGAGGAATGGTGTTTCCGGCATTGTGGGGCGATGACTCCTACAACTGGGGTGCCGGGATGCACTCTGTCAGTACCGCGGCGGCATTCATCCACGCCAACATGCCATTAAGCCAAGGGGGCAGCCTTTCAGAGCAATCGGCTTGGGATGTTGCGTATTTCATTAACGCCCACGAACGCCCACAAGACCCCCGCTTCAAAGGCGATTTGCAAGCCACCATCAAAGCACATCATGGCGGCAAGCACGATCTTTACGGACAAGTGGTGAACGGCATCGTATTGGGCGCCCATTCCACGCCTTCCGGCCCCCAACCTTAAGCACAAGCCAGCTAAAACGCTCAGTGGATGTCAGTCACCCGATATGTCAGATTCTGAAGATACACGCCCCGTTCGTTCCCCGGATCCTGTGATCGATATCCACTTGCTGGAAAAAACCTATGCCTCCGGCCACCAGGCGCTGCACGCCGTGAGCCTGAGCATCCAGCGGGGTGAGATCTTTGCTCTCCTGGGCCCTAACGGAGCGGGCAAGACCACCCTGATCAGCATCATCTGTGGCTTGGTGAACCCCAGTGGCGGTTCTGTACAGGTAGCCGGCCACGACATCGTGCGCAATTATCGCGAGGCACGCCAAGCCATCGGGCTGGTGCCCCAGGAGCTGACCACCGACGCGTTTGAAACCGTATGGGATACCGTCTGCTTTACCCGTGGCCTGTTTGGCAAATCGCCCAACCCGCAGCGCATTGAAGAGATCCTGAAATCCTTGTCGTTATGGGAGAAACGTGACAGCCGGCTACTGACCCTGTCGGGTGGCATGAAGCGGCGTGTGATGATTGCCAAGGCCTTGTCACACGACCCCACCATTTTATTTTTGGACGAACCTACCGCCGGGGTTGATGTGGCCTTGCGCAAGGATATGTGGAATCTGGTGAGATCCCTGCGTGCCACCGGCGTCACCATTATCCTCACCACACACTACATCGAAGAAGCCGAAGAAATGGCCGATCGTATCGGCATCATCAACCAGGGCCGCCTGCTGCTGGTTGAAGAAAAAGCCAGGCTGATGCACCAATTGGGACAAAAACGCCTGATCCTGCATCTGGCACATCCACTGACGCAACTGCCTGAAGCCCTGAAAATCTGGTCATTGACGCTTGCGCCTGACCAGCACACCTTGTACTACCGATACGAATCCACCGATGCCGGCAAGGGTGTGCCTGCACTGTTGTCGGCCGTGCAGTCTGCCGGACTGGTGTTGGCCGATCTGGACACCGAACAGCGCTCCTTGGAAGATATTTTCGTAGACCTCATCCGGAACCCCAATTGATGAACTGGCCCGCAATCTATGCTGTCTACCGTTTCGAGATGGCCCGTACCTGGCGCACGCTGATGCAAAGCATCATTGCGCCGGTCATTTCAACCTCTCTTTATTTCGTGGTGTTTGGCACTGCGATTGGATCGCGCATCCAGGAAGTGGGCGACGTCAGCTATGGGGCATTTATCGTGCCTGGCCTGATCATGCTGTCTTTGCTGACGCACAGTATTTCCAATGCCGCGTTTGGTATTTATTTTCCGAAATTTACCGGCACCCTGTATGAGATCCTGTCGGCGCCCATGTCCTATCTGGATATCTTGCTGGGATACGTCGGTGCGGCAGCCACCAAATCAGTGTTGTTGGGGATCATCATCCTGGCAACTGCCACACTGTTTGTGCCCCTGAGAATCGACCACCCCTTGGCGATGGCTGCCTTTATGGTGCTGACGGCACTGACGTTCAGCCTGCTTGGTTTCATTATCGGCATTTGGGCGGACAACTTCGAAAAACTGCAGTTTGTGCCGCTGCTGATCGTAACCCCCCTGACCTTCCTGGGGGGCAGCTTCTATTCAATCGATATGCTGCCGCCCTTTTGGCAGCAAGTGACCTTGCTCAATCCGGTGGTTTACCTGATCAGCGGGTTTCGCTGGAGTTTCTTCGGCCTGGCAGACGTAAACGTATGGCTTAGCCTGGCCATGACACTGGTGTTTTTGGCTGTTTGCCTGGTGACAGTGGCCTGGATTTTCCGCACAGGCTATCGCCTGCGGCCCTGATACCAAGGTCGTCAGGCGTTGCCTGCCCTTACGCCATGCGATCCAGCGCCTTTGCAAGTGACTCGACCGTGCGCGGAATGTTGTGCAGCTTATCGAGGCCAAACAAACCAAGGCGGAACGTCTTGAAGCCTTCAGGCTCGTCACAAGCCAGCGGCACTCCGGCGGCGGCTTGCAAGCCCGCCTCTGCAAACTTGCGGGTGGAGTGGATGCCATCGTCCGTGGTGTAGCTCACCACCACACCCGGCGCTTCAAAGCCCGGGGCTGCCACACTTTTAAAGCCCCGTTCGCGCAACAGGGCGCGCACGGCATCACCTAACTGCTGCTGCTCGGCCTTGACGCGGTCGTAGCCATAAGCGTGTGTCTCGGCCATGACGTTGCGCAAGATAATCAGAGCATCCGTTGGCAGTGTGGTGTAGTAGGCGTGCCCGCCTTTCTCGTAGGCTTCCATGATCCCCAGCCATTTGCGCAGATCACAGGCAAAGCTGGTGCTTTGGGTGGATTCGATGCGCTCACGGGCGGTTTCACTGAGCATCACCAGCCCGCAGCAGGCAGATGACGTCCAGCCCTTTTGAGGGGCGGAGATCAGCACATCGGCGTGCACATCACGCATATTGACCCAGATGGTGCCCGATGCGATGCAATCCAGCACAAAAAGGCCACCTTCCTCGTGCACTGCATCCGCCACCTGGCGAATGTATTCTTCGGGCAGCATGATGCCCGACGCGGTTTCAACGTGTGCGGCAAAGACAACGTCGGGTTTGAATTCGTGAATCGCAGCCACGACATCCTGGACGGGAGGCGGGGCAAAAAATGCCTGCGCACCGGACTCGATGGGACGCGCTTTCAGGACACACGATTCGGAGGGGATATTGCCTGCTTCAAAAATCTGCGTCCAGCGATAGCTGAACCAGCCGTTGCGAATCACCAGGCAGCGTTTATTGGTGCCAAACTGGCGGGCAACCGCCTCCATGCCGAAGGTGCCACTCCCCGGAATCACAATCGCCGAGTGAGCACCATAAACGCTTTTGAGCGTCCGGGAAATATCCCGCATGACTTCCTGAAAGGACTGAGACATGTGGTTCAATGCGCGGTCGGTGTAGACCACCGAGTATTCCAGCAGACCTTCTGGGTCTACCTTGGGTAGCAATCCTGGCATGGGTATCTCCGGTTTATCAACCTCCCGATTGTAGACTTACCTATAATGTCCTGCGCGATGGGTGAACGCATGCAGCCAACCATTGCACAATAAGATAAAGATCAGCGGGGCAGGATGCCGTACGGTTCCGGCTCAACACCACAAGATACACAATGGAGACCAGCCTGATGGCCGAGCAGGACACCCCCAAGGAACAAGAAACACCCCCAGCCGCACCCCCTCCTTTTTTGATCCGACGAGAGCCTGTTCTCAATAAGGATCAGGGCCTGCACGGATATCGTCTCCGTATTCTATGGACAGATCCACAACACCCCGGCGCTGACGCCGGCCTGGCCGTCATGCAGGCCGCCCGAGAGTACGGGATCAACCAGCTGCTGGCATACGCCCCCCACTGGATTGATGCAACACCGGCCCTGCTGCAAAGCACAATGGCCGTCATGCTTCCGCGCAACCGCTGCTATCTCGAGTTTCCCGATATCCTCGACCTCACGCCTGAGCTCATCCAGGCGCTGCAAGGCTTGGCACATGGCGGCTTGGGCTTCAGCCTGCGCGGCGACCTTGCCGCACAACCCGAGCGCAGCAGCCTGCTGCCATTTGTCAAAGTGGTGGGGTTTAACTCCGCCATCAGCACCAAGGCTGATATATTTAAACAAAGCTTTCAGCATAAGCAGGCAGGGCGGTTGTTGCTGGCCATTGATCCACCCGACAAAGCCACGCTGGATAATTTTCTGCTGCTGGGCTTTACCTTGTACGCAGGCCAGTGGCCACGCGACCTGGTCGCCGCCACCACCTTATCTGTCCGCCAAAATACCTTGCTCAATCTGGTGTCCCTGATCATGGGCGAAGGCGAAACCCCCGAGATCCAGCGCTGTCTTGAACAAGACAGCGAGCTGGTCAAGATCTTGCTGGATATGGTGAATACACCAGCCTATGGCTTAAGCCAGGAAATCACCTCCCTGCCCCAGGCCATCATGCTGCTGGGGCGCCGCGAGCTTCAGCGCTGGATACAGGTGCTGATGTATACCGAGACCGGCCGGCCCACCGGCTATCTGTCTCCCGCCCTGATCCAGGCCAGCGCGCGTGGGCACTTCATGGAGGCACTCTCCAAGCAAAGATACCCAGACCAAGCCGTCCGGGCAGAGTCTGCCTTCACGACAGGCATACTGTCAGTGATCGACCAAATGTTTAACGGCACAATGGTCGATCTGCTGCAACAGATCCAACTGGACGTGCCTATCCGAGACGCCCTGCTGCACCGCACGGGCCTCCTGGGTGATGAACTTCGGCTGGCCACACTGCTGTTTCCCTCGGATCGCGACCAGACAGAAGACCTCGCGCCATTGCTAAACAACTTGCAACAGACAAGCAGCCAGATTGCACCGCTGGTACAGGATGCCTTTACCTGGGCACATGGCATCACCCGCGCCGCACCGTAATTATTTGCTGATGTCTGGCTGTCCGACATGAAACCACCAAGCCCAAAGCCGGCCGCTTCTGCCTTTTCCCGGCTTGGTGCCTGGTTCAAGATCTCACACCTGTCAGCCGGTTTTATTGCGGTGCTGGTGGGTTATACAAGCTCTGTCGCCATCATCTTTCAGGCAGCCAGCGCAGCAGGCGCACAAGATGCACAACTGGCTTCATGGATGTGGGCGCTGGGCATCGGCATGGGGCTCAGCTGTGTCGGGCTGTCACTGGCCTGGAAAGCACCGGTACTCACAGCATGGTCTACCCCGGGAGCCGCCCTGCTGGCCACCAGCCTTGGCGATATCGGGCTATCCCAGGCCATTGGTGTGTTTATCGTCAGCTCCGCGTTGATCACCCTGTGTGGTATGACAGGCTGGTTCCAGAAAATCATGAACTGGGTACCCCACCACCTGGCCTCAGCCATGCTGGCCGGCATCTTGTTGCGCTTCGGGATGGACCTGTTTACCTCATTGCAAGCGCAACCCGCTTTGGTGTTTGTCATGGTAGCCACCTTTATCCTTGCCCGGCGATTGTTGCCCCGCTACAGCGTGCCACTGGCCTTGCTGGCCGGGATGGCGATGGCCAGCCTGCAAGGCCAGTTGCCCCTGGGAGGTCTCGACTGGGCACCCGCCCATCCTGTATGGATGGCACCATCGTTTTCAGTCTCTGCCCTGATCGGTGTCGCGCTACCTTTGTTTATTGTCACCATGACATCACAAAACGTGCCTGGCCTGGCAGTGCTCAGGGCCAACGGCTACAGCCACGTGCCTGCATCCCCACTGATTTCCTGGACAGGCCTCACGGGCATTATTCTGGCGCCGTTTGGCGGCTTTGCCTATAACCTGGCCGCCATCACGGCTGCCATTTGCATGAGTCCGGATGCGGATCCCGACTCACGCGAGCGCTACAAGGCTTCGGTGTGGGCCGGTATTTTTTATTTTTTGACAGGCATCTTCGGCGCCACGGTAGTCGCCCTGTTTGCAGCCTTTCCACAAGAACTGGTAGCGGCCATCGCAGGCCTGGCCTTGCTGGGCACGCTAGGCAGCAGCGTGCACGACGCGCTGGCCATACCCGCTCATCGGGAATCCGCTCTCATTACCTTTCTGGCCACTGCTTCCGGAATGAGCTTGCTGGGTATCGGCAGCGCCTTCTGGGGTCTGGTGATCGGGATGGTGTGCCATCTGGTCTTGCAACACAGGCGGCACAGCTAAAGAAGCAAGATCTCTATAGCTGCCCGCCGCCCATGGTTCAAGACTGGCGGCTGGTAAACCCGCCGATAAATTCGCCCAGTCGGGCAGTCGCCGACAAGGGCAATACATGGGCCACATACTGATCAGGCCTGACCAGCACCATCGCACCGTCCCGATCAATCTGGCGCTGCGCAAAAATATCGTCGCCCGGCAATACCGAGTACACCCGCTCGTAGTCTGTCAGGCCAAACTGTCCCACGGCGGGCTTAAAGACGGCCGGCACCTGGTTAATGTCGATTTCTGTGTGCAGTTGCTGGTAGATGACAGACAGGTCGAACCAGGCGTTTGCATCCAGCCCGCCAGGTGTATAGCCACGCAAAGGCGACTCGGCTGCATTTTGCAGCCAGTCGGCCAGAGTGCGCATCGCCTCGGATTGCCCCGCCGCAGCCCGATCTGCAAACACATACAGGCGCCACCGGCCATCGGCACGGGCTTCATGGCCCATATGCAATGCCACGCCGTCAGCAACTCGCGCAACCATCGCCGATCGGAAGCGCCGGCCAATGGGGTAGCCCGAGGCCAGGCCCGCATACTCACCCTCGCCCGCAATCATGGACGGCGGATAGCATGTCATAAAGCCTTGAGCAAACTCGGTAATCTGCAAATATGCTTCTTCGAGGGCCTGGGGGCTGGAAAAATCTTCCGGGCGCTTTGCCAGGATCGATGCCCAACGCTTGTCAAAACGGATGATGTCCTCGCCCACCACCTGACGCTCACCAGAATAGGTATGCAAAAGGCTGGCAGGGCTGCGGCCTTGCAACACATGGGCCAGCTTCCAGCCCAGATTGAAGCCATCCTGCATGGAGACATTCATCCCCTGCCCGGCTTTGGCACTGTGCGTGTGGCTGGCATCACCCACGATAAACACCCGTGGCGTACGTGTGCCGATTTCTGCCGGCGGCACGTCATCAAAGCGATCACAGACCCGATGCCCAACTTCGTAGACACTGAACCACGCCACATCCCTTACATCCAGGTTGTAGGGGTGCAGGATTTTCCTGGCCTGGGCAATCACCTGATCGACAGACGTTTTACGCACTGCGCCACGATCTGACGGATCAACCTCTCCAAGATCGACATACAGCCGGAACAAATGCCCGCCTTCACGCGGGATCAGCAAGATACTGCCTTCCTGGTCTGACTGAATGGCGCACTTGATCCGGATATCCGGAAAGTCCGTGACTGCCAGCAAATCCATGACACCCCAGGCATGATTGGAGGAATCTCCGGCCGGCGTGCAACCAATGGCTGCACGCACCCGGCTGTGGGCACCATCGGCTCCCACCACAAACCTGGCATGCACAATCCGGGTTTCATCCGGTGCATCAGCGCTTTTTTTAAGCAAGGTAACCTTAAGCGGATGCGAGCCCGTCTCTGTGCGCTCAATCGACTGAAATTCGTACCCCCAGTCGGTTTGCATACGTGTGGGAGCAAAGGCCATTGCCTCTGAGAAATAATCCAGCACACGCGCCTGATTGACGGTGATATGGGGATATTCGCTGACATGATTGGGATCTTCCAGCACTCGGGATGTCCGGGCAATCCGGGTCGGATCCTTGGGGTCCGGTTTCCAGAAGGCTGTTTCAACCACCCGGCAGCCTTCGGCCACGATGCGGTCAGCAAAACCGAAGGCTTCAAAGGTCTCGACACTGCGCGGTTGGATGCCGTCGGCCTGCCCGACTTCCAGGCGGCTGGCCCGACGATCCACGAGGCGGGTGGTAATCTCGGGAAACTGGGCCAGCTGTGCCGCCGCCACGACACCTGCCGGCCCTGCGCCGACGATCAGAACATCCATATGATCCGGCAACTCGGCAGGACGGTTTAACCCGGTGCCAGCAGCAGGCTGAATGCGCGGATCCGCAGAAACGTATCCCTGATGATGAAACTGCATAACATATCTCCAAGACCCTGTCCGTCAGCGGCGGCACTTTGAACCTGCGCCCGCAGCCGTGCACCCAGGATGATGCGTGCTTCCCGAGGGAACCTTTGCCAATTGAACAAAAAAATCAGATTGAATGCGGGCTACCTACCCCAATAGGCGCAGGCGCCAGTCTGGCGATTTGGCTGAAGAGCTGCGCATACTGATTGTCCGGGCCCGTCCAGGGATCACCGTTACGGGCAAAATCCTGATCGATGGCGTGCCATTCGTCGGGTACAAAATATTTGCGCGCAGCCGGCAGGATATGGCGCTCTTCGGTACCCATGTGGTCCCATTCTTCTGTCATGTAGGTATTCACGGCATCCCGGAATCCTACAAAACCGGATGCACCAGCCTGCATGTAATGCACCAAGGCACGGTCCAGCTCGCTGGTGGCTCGCAGCGTGTCCTGATGCTGCGCCTCCAGGCGATCCAGATGCTCGTCCTGCTCTTGTGTTTTAGTACGCAACAGCGCAAAGATCTGTTCTTCCTTGGGATGATGCAGTTTGTCCGGCATCTCTGCGATGTACTCGATCAGGCTGGCCAGCAAGATGAAATCCGGCGCCAAACGCCCGGCCTCGATTCCTTTGACAACGGCCGAGAGCGCATTCAGGACGGCTGCGATTGCGCGATGTTCATTGCGAATTGCTTCAATCGCAGGCATGGATTCGGGCACAGGCGCAACAGTATCGCTGGAGGAGTGTGCTGAAGCGGCCCCCAGCCAGCCATCCAGGCGCTCGCGATCTTGCAGCAACTCGGCACAGTCACCGGCATACACGATCCGGCCACGTTCAAGCACCAATGCCCGGCGCATGATGGGCAAAATCTGACGGGCA
This sequence comes from Castellaniella sp. FW104-7C03, assembly GCF_040276085.1. Lineage (NCBI taxonomy): Bacteria > Pseudomonadati > Pseudomonadota > Betaproteobacteria > Burkholderiales > Alcaligenaceae > Castellaniella > Castellaniella sp. FW104-7C03. Next base: position 59,967 of record NZ_JBELOK010000010.1, on the reverse strand, counting down.
TGCTGCTCGACCAGAATCACAGCCATGCCGCCCTCATGCACCATGCGATCGATAATGTGTAAAAGCTCTTGGGCAATCAGTGGTGCCAGGCCCTCAAGCGGCTCATCCAGCAGCAACAACCTGGGATTAAGCATCAAGGCGCGTCCCATTGCCAGCATCTGTTGCTCACCCCCCGAGAGTTGATTACCCAGATTGGCCCGCCGCTCTTCCAGACGAGGAAACAGCTCGTAGACCCGTTTGAGCGTCCATTGCCCTGGCTGGGCCACCACGGTGAGATTTTCTTCGACGGTGAGCGATTTGAAAATGTCCCGCTCTTGCGGCACCCAGCCTAACCCGGCCCTGGCCCGGCGATGGCTGGAAACCTGCGCAATATCCTTGCCCTGATAGAAGATTTTCCCCTGGCGCAGCCGGGTTGCCCCCATCAGAGTGGCCAGCAGGGTTGTCTTGCCCATGCCATTGCGTCCCAGCAACGCAAGGCTGTCGTTTTGCTCTAGTGCAAACGAGATATCTTCGAGGATGACAGCATCCCCGTATCCCGCCCATACGTTCTCCAGGCGCAACAGTTCAGTCATGGGATTCTCCCAGGTACACCTCTTTGACGCGCGGATGCCGGGCGATCACGTCGGGCGTGTCTTCGACCAGCAAGGCACCAGACACCAACACAGAGATACGGTCAGCAAACTGGAAAACCAGATTCATGTCGTGCTCGATCAGGAGAATCGTGACATCCCGCGGCAACTGGGCAATGGTTTCAAAGAGCTCCTGACTCTCGCTGGTGGGCACACCGGCAGCCGGCTCGTCAAGCAACAGTACTTTGGGCTGCATTGCCAGGGCCAGTGCGATTTCGATCAGACGTTGGCGTCCGTAAGCGAGACTGCGGGTTTCTTCGTATGCATCAGGCAAGAGCTTCAGGCGATCAAGAATGCTGGCGGCCTCGTCAACAACCTCGGCCTGCCTGGCCAGTGGGTTCCACCAACGCGTACCCAAACCGTGGCGCTCGCTGACAGCCAACACAACGGACTCCAGTACCGTCATCTCGGGAAACAACTGGTTGATCTGGAACGTGCGCACCAGCCCCTGACGGCAACGCTCGTGCTGCGCCATCTGGGTCACATCAGCCCCCATTAGTGAAACCCGGCCAGAAGTGGGCTCCAGATAGCCTGTCAGCAAATTGATCAGGGTGGTCTTGCCTGCCCCATTGGGGCCAATCAAGGCATGACGGGCGCCGGACTCAACCGTCAGATTGACGTGGTCAGTCACCACAAACCCGCCAAACTTCCGGACTAAATCCTGTGTTTGCAGCGCGGCAGTCATTGGGACATCTCCGCAGGATTGCGTGACTGGGCCCGCTGATGGGAAGATCTGACCCAGGCTTTGGCAGTACCCAGGATGCCTCCACGGGCAAAGAGTACGATCAGCACCAGAATTAGGCCAAGCCAGAACAGCCAGTATTCGGGGTTCATATCCGACAGGAAATAATGAAGCAGGACGTAGGCAATCGCGCCAATCAGGCCGCCATACAAATGACCGGCCCCACCCAGGATCAAGATCAGCAGCAAGTCGGCCGAGCGCTGAAAGCCAAGTACATCAAGGGAGACAAACTGATTGGTTTGCGCCAGCAAGGCACCAGCAACGCCGGCATAGGCTGCACCGATGGTGTAGATCTTCACCAGGCGCCGATTAACCGGCACACCCAACGCGGGCATGCGCAACGCGTTTTGGCGAATACCCCGCAGGCTTTGGCCAAACGGAGAATGCACCAGACGACGTGCCACCCAAAACAACAGGAACAGCACCACGACCGAGTAGATGTAACCTGTTTTACCGTAAAGGTCGAAATCGAACAGCCCTAAAATCGGTTTGATTTCGATTCCCGGCATACCATCGACTCCGCCGGTGATATTGGTGAGCTTATTGGCAAGCTCGTAGATCATGAGCGCCACGCCCAGGGTAACCATCAGGCGGGACAAATCATTGCCACGCAACAACAAAAAACTGCTGAAAAAACCAATAATGCCGGCAAAGGCAGCCCCCAGCACGAGGCCTAAAAGGGGATCGCCCCAACCATGCGAACCCAGCAGGCCCACGGTATAGGCACCCACCCCAAAAAAGGCTGCATGGCCCAGCGAAATAATGCCGGCGTACCCAAAGATGAGATCGAGCGATACGGCAAACAAGCCAGTAATGGCAATCTGGGTGAGCAGCAGGTAATTGCCGGGAAAGGCGAAATACGCCAGTATCGGGAGACACCAGAATATATATTCGAGGGGTTTCCATCGCGTGCCGGCACGAAACCTGGCCAATGGATCTTGTGCCAGGCCCGTGCGCCGGGGCTCTGCGGTACGAGTAGCAGACGTCATGATCTGTCGGGCCTCTTATTTGTGAGCATGACCAAACAGGCCATGGGGACGATAAATCAGGCTGGCCACCATCACCGCGTAAATAATGAAGGCACCAATTTGCGGGATGTAATACTTGCCCACGACATCGGCCACACCAAGCAGGATGGCGGCATACAAAGAACCAAGAATGTTTCCGCTACCGCCCACGGACACCACAATCAGGAAATAAACAAGATATTTAACTGGAAACTCAGGATCCAGGCCCAGCATCTGCACGCCCAACGCACCGCCCAGGCCGGCCAGCGCAGAACCCAGCGCAAAGGTAAGGCTGAACACCCGATTGACGTCGATACCCATGCCACGAGCTACCCGCTGGTTATCAACGGAAGCCCGCAAGCGCGCGCCAAAAGATGTTTTGATAATCGACCACTGCAACAGAACCGCAACCAGCAATCCGACCACCACCAAAAACAGACGATAAACACCGATATCCATGCCCGGCAAATGAATCTGGCCCAACAGGTAATCGGGCAAATGCAGAGGCTGCTGCTGCGCGCCAAATGCATAATGGGCCGCAGCCACCGCCATAAACACCAGCCCCAGAGAAAACAGAACCTGATCGAGATCAGACGAGGCATACAGGCGGCGATAAAGCGTACGCTCGAGAATGGCGCCCACAACTGCGGGCACCAGAATGGCCGCCGGCAAGGTGGCCAAAAACGGCACACCATAGTTGTTGAGCAAAATGACGCAGACATAGCCGCCCAGCATGGCAAACGCGCCATGGGCCAGATTGACGAAATTCATCAGGCCCAGGGTGACGGACAAGCCCACACTGATTAAAAACAGCAGCATGCCCGAGGCAATGCCATCAAAGAGAATAGTCATGATTCATCCCGAAGGGTGAGACGGGCAGCCCCACAGGCTGCCCGCTGGCTAAAGAGGCTTATTGCTTGCCCGGATCCTTCACCGCTTCAAACGTGGCGAATTCGACGTTCTGCAGGGTGCCATCCACGCGCTCGAGCTTGCGGATGTACTCATTTTGAATAATGTCACGTGTGTCCGGATCGATCTGTACCGGACCCCGCGGGCTTTCCCATTTCATGCCCTTGACGGCCGCAATAAAGGCATCACCGCTGGCATCGCCTTTAGTTTTCTCAAGTGCCTGATAAATGAGGTGCATGCCGTCGTAACCACCCACCGACATGAAGTTGGGGCGATCCTTGGGATAGGCTTTGGCATAGGCGGCTGTAAATGCCTTGTTGACGGCTGAATCATGTGCCTCGGAGTAATGGAACGCAGTGACCATGCCAAGGGCCACATCCCCCAGCGCAGCCAAAGAAGCCTCGTCGGTCATGTCGCCCGGGCCCATCTGCTGGATACCCAGCTTGTCCAGGCCCAACTCGCGGTAACCTTTCATGAGCGCCACCATCGAGCTGCCTGGCGGCACAAAGAAGAAGGCGGCATCGGGTTTTTCATCCTTGATGCGTTGCAGAAACGGCGAGTAGTCGGTGGTCATCACCGGCGTACGCACGCTGCCAACCACCTTGCCACCCAGGCTGGTGAAGGTCTTCTTGAAGTACTCTTCGGCATCATGGCCTGGGCCGTAATCGGCCACCAGGGTGTAGGCAGTCTTGAACTTGTTATCGTGCGCCCACTTGGCCATCGCCCAGGCCCCTTGCGGCAGAGTCATCGACACGCGAACAATATACGGCGATTTTTCGGTGACAGAGGATGTTGCCGCATTCATCACAACCATCGGCACCTTGGCTTCGGTGGCCAGCGGCGCAGCGGAAAAAGCGTTAGGCGTCAGATCAAACCCCGCCAAGATATCCACTTTTTCCTTGATCAGCAGCTCTTGCGCCTGCCGTTTGGCAATTTGCGGCGCAATACCGGTATCGTCCCGGATCAAAACCTTGACCTTGCGGCCTGCAACCGTATCTCCGTGCTCGGCCATATACAGATCAATGCCTTCGCGAATCTGTTTGCCATAATCGGCAAATGGGCCGGACACCGAGAGCACAACGCCAATTTTGAGGTCGTCAGCGGCTTGTGCCGGATTGCTGAATGCCAGGGCTGTACCCAAAACCAGGGCCCCGGCTTTAAATGCTGATTTCATGTCTCTCTCCTGAAAGGTTTTTAGAAGGGTATGGCACATCAGGCCCGCAATTGTTGCTCGAGCTGATGCAGGACGCGATAGCATGGCAGCACCTGCGCTACGCTGGCATTGGGTTCACGCCCTTCACGGATCGCCGCAAAAAATTCACGGTCTTGTAATTCGATGCCATTCATGGATACCGCCACCCGACTGACATCGATGGTTTCGTCGCGCCCGGTAATGAGATCATCGTAGCGGGCAATATATGTTGCGGTATCCCCGATATAACGAAAAAACGTACCCAACGGGCCATCGTTGTTGAAACTGAGCGACAGCGTGCAAAGGGCGCCACTGGCAGCCTTCAGCTGTACCGACATATCCATGGCAATACCCAACTGCGGATGGACAGGCCCCTGCATCGCATGCGCCTGAACAATAGGGCTATTGCATTGATAAGCAAACAAGTCGACCGTATGAGCGGCATGGTGCCACAACAGATGATCTGTCCAGCTGCGAGGCTGACCCAGTGCATTCATGTTGGTACGGCGAAAGAAATACGTTTGTACATCCATTTGCTGGATGTTGAATTGCCCCTGCTGCACCCGCTGATGCACATATTGGTGGCTGGGATTAAACCGTCGCGTATGGCCACACATGGCTACCTTGCCCATTTTGGCCGCCGTTGCCACCAATGCTTCGGCATCTGCCAGCGAATCAGCCATCGGGATCTCAACCTGTACATGCTTGCCCGCCTGCAGGCACGCCATTGCCTGCGCAGCATGCATCTGGGTAGGGGTACACAAAATAACGGCATCAATATCCTTGCGGGACAACACCTCATCGAGCTCGGTGGTGGCCTGCTCGATGCCGTATTTTTGCGCAACCGCACGCGTCTTATCGAGATCGCGGCTGACCAGCGCCACCACATCCACGTCATCGATGCGGGCAATGCCGTCCAGATGCTTGATCCCGAACGCACCAGCGCCTGCCAGTGCCACCCTGAGTGTTTTCTGCGACATTACTGTTCCTCCAGAATCAGGTGCCCAACCGCCGTATTGGACGCAGGCACATGATAGAAACGATGCACCAGACGTGGCGCCGGGCCACCAGCCACATCAGCCATGGCACCGCGTGCAATCAGCCACATCACCAGCTCGATGCCTTCCGACCCTGCTTCACGCACATAATCAATATGCGGCACCCGGGCCTGCACGGCCGGATCGCTGATCAGCTGATCAAGAAACGCATTGTCAAACTCGCTATTGATCAGGCCGGCCCTGGGGCCCTGCAATTGGTGGCTCATGCCGCCCGTGCCCCAGATCTGCACATTAAGGGGCTGATCGTAGCTTTCGATAGCACGACGGATCGCCTGCCCCAACTGAAAACAACGCTGCCCGGACGGCACGGGGTATTGCACCACATTGACTGCAAACGGAATGACCGGGCACGGCCAGGCATCGGGCTGCCCACACATCAACGACAAGGGCACGGTGAGGCCGTGATCCACATCCATTTTATTGACGATGGTGAGGTCGAAATCCTGCTGGATGACCGATTGTGCAATATGCGAGGCAAGCTCGGGGTGACCGACAACTTTGGGCACAGGGCGAGCCCCCCAGCCTTCGTCGGCCGGTTGAAACTCGGCGGCGCAGCCAATGGCAAAGGTAGGAATGAAATTGAGATCAAATGCAGTGGCGTGGTCGTTGTAAACCAGAAAAATAACATCCGGCCGGTTTTCTTTCATCCATTGACGCGAAGGATCGTAGCCCTTGAACAAGGGCGCCCAATACTCGTTGCCTGATTTGCCCAGATCGAGTGCGGCGCCAATGGCCGGCACGTGCGAGGAATAAACGCTCGCTGTAATGCGTGCATGGGTTTGGCTCATGGCTTGTTTTCTCCGATTTTGCGGTTACCCTCGACAGACCGGCCACCGGACAGCATCATGGCAGCGTATTCTTCTTGAGTCATACCTGTCATGCTGGCTGCCATGTACTGAAACGAACGACCATCCGTGGCACCCAGTTTGGCCAGAAAATAAATATTGCCACCCAATGACAGGCAACGGTTCAGATCCCGGGCCAGCACAGCCTGCTTTTGCTCTTCGGACATCGGCCATTCGTCGACATAGGCTCTTTCGTCAGCCAGGAAGCGCTCGCGATTGGCCGCCTTCATGAGCGACATGCAGAATTGATTGAGGTGATACCCCTTGCGGGACTGATCGGCATCAAAGATCGTGGTACCCGGGATATCGGTATAGGGCTTGTTCAGGGACATGGCTTACCTCCAGTACAAGCGGTTGGGATTATCGACCAGCAGCTTACGCTGCAGCTCGGCTGTTGGCGCAATCTGCGGGATGTAATCCACCAGCAGACCATCGTCAGGCATATGGGATTTCAGGTTGGGGTGGGGCCAATCGGTGCCCCACAACACACGATCCGGAAACGACTGAACCAATTGACGGGCAAAGGGCACCACGTCGCGGTAGGCGTATTGTTCGCCATTCAGTGCAGGAGGCCCCGACTGACTCAGGCGCTCGGGACAACTGACTTTCGTCCAGATATTCGGATGCTCTGCCAGCAAGCGCACAAAGCGCTGAAACTCGGGCCCATCTACCGGCTGGGTGACATCAGGGCGACCCATATGATCCACCACCACAGTAGTGGGCAAGCGGGTGAAGAAGTCGTAGAGCTCGGGAAGATCCTTGGCCTCGAAGTACACCACCACGTGCCAGCCCAATGGCGCAATACGCGCAGCAAGCTCAGCCAGTACCTCAGGTGGAGTGAAATCAGCCAGGCGCCGCACAAAATTGAAACGTGTGCCACGCACACCAGCTTCGTGCATGGCCTGCAATTCGGCATCGGTCACATCCTGACCGACTGTGGCGACACCGCGAGCCCGGCCTCCCGAGGCCTCCAGCGCATCAAGCAAGGCACGATTATCCGTACCGTGGCAGGTGGCCTGCACAATCACGTTTTTCTCAAAGCCCAGGTGGTCGCGCAGGGCAAACAAGGCCTCTTTGGGGGCGTCGCATGGGGTGTATTTGCGCTGCTGCGCATAGGGAAACACATCCCCTGGCCCAAACACATGGCAATGCGCATCCACCGCCCCTGCGGGCAATTGAAACCGCGGTTTGCTGGGGCCAGCGTAATAATCCAGCCAGCCAGGTGTCTTGACGAAAGATTCTGCCAGACTCATAAGAGATCCTTAGTCGATATAGGTAAGGCCGGCTTTTTCCAGGCCTTCACGCATTTTGTAGTAGTCCAGCCCCAGCACGCCGGATGCAAAGATCTCCCGTTTTGCGGTTTCGTTGTCTTCGCGGGCCTGGGCCTTGGCGGCCACCTGCGCTGCCACAGCAGAAGGCACCACCACGACACCATCGGTATCCGCCACCACGACATCACCCGGCATCACCTGGGCTCCGGCACACACCACCGGGATATTGACCGATCCCAGTGTGCCCTTGACCGTACCCTTGGCACTGATGGCCCGGCTAAAGACCGGGAAGTTCATCGATTCCAGGGTGTCGACATCTCGCACGCCACCATCGATGATGAGCCCCCGCGCACCACGCGCCTGGTAAGAGGTAGCCAGGAGATCGCCGAAGTAGCCGTCGGTGTTGTCGGTGATGCACGCCGCCACCACGACATCACCCGGCTTGATCTGCTCGGCGGCCACATGCAGCATCCAGTTGTCGCCCGGCTGTAGCAGCACGGTGACGGCAGTGCCGCACATGCGTGCCCCCCGCCAGATTGGCCGCATGTATGGCTTCATCAGGCCCACGCGCCCCATGGCCTCATGAACCGTCGCCACACCAAAGTGGGACAACGCTTCTACGACAGCAGGATCGGCCCGGTTGATCGAGCGATGCACAATACCAAGCTGGTTCAGGGGGGTGTTCATGGTCAGTAATCTCCAAAAAACTTACAAGCCGCGGGCTTTCAGGGCCGTATCCAGGCGTGGATAGACTCGCCGGACGTTGCCCTCGTAGATCTGAAAGCGATCAGCCTCCGACAAGGTGGTGGCGGATTCGATGTAGCGCTTGGTGTCATCAAAATAATGCCCGGTTTCGGGGTCGATCCCCCTGACTGCACCGATCATCTCTGAGGCAAACAGCACGTTCTTGACCGGAATCACACGGGTAAGGAGGTCGATGCCCGGCTGGTGATAGACGCAGGTATCAAAATAGATGTTGTTCAGCAGATGCTCATCGAGCAAGGGCTTTTTAAGTGCCTGGGCCAGCCCGCGGAAGCGGCCCCAGTGATACGGCACTGCACCACCCCCATGGGGCACCACAAAACGCAGCGTGGGGAAATCACGGAAAAGATCCGAGGTGAGGCACTGCATGAATGCCGTGGTATCGGCATTGAGGTAATGCGCACCCGTGGTATGAAAACACGCATTGCAGCTGGTGGACACATGAATCATCGCCGGGATGTCGTATTCGACCATCTTCTCGTAGATGGGATACCAGGAGCGGTCGGACAGCGGCGGTGACGTCCAGTGACCACCAGAGGGATCGGGATTGAGATTGATCCCGACTGCCCCGTACTCCTTCACGCAACGCTCAAGCTCGGGGATGCATGTGGCGGGATCCACTCCTGGTGACTGCGGCAGCATCGCGGCCATGGCGAAGTGCTCAGGGAACAGGGTTGAGACCCGATGGCAGAGTTCGTTGCAGATGGCCGACCACGTGCTGGAGACTTGAAAATCACCAATGTGGTGGGCCATGAAGCTGGCACGTGGCGAAAAAATGGTCAGGTCCGAGCCCCGTTCTTTCATGAGACGCAGCTGGTTGGACTCGATGCTTTCTTTAAGCGCATCATCCGAAATCTGGAGATCGGACACTTTGGGTGCAAGGGCCGGATCCTGAATGCCAGCGATCTGGCGTTCACGCCAATCCGCCAGTGCCTGAGGCGCCGTGGTGTAGTGCCCGTGGCAATCAATGATCAGGGGTTTTCGACTCATGACAATATCCTTTTAAAAACAAGTCAGGCGGCATTGCCGCCCGCGGGCCAGGCACCTGCCGGAATCATGACTTCACCCCGCATGATCAGGCGAGCCGTGCGCAAAAGCGCCGCCCGGACGATCTTCTGGGGGTCTTGTGCATCCAGCTCGAGCTCGACCGTGAATTCGCCACTGGGGTGTTCGATGGAAACCGCCTTGCGCCGCCCTGTCGGCAGTTGTGCCAGGGCATGCGGCACGGCGCCATCCAGCACACAGGCCGTACCCACGGTGACCGCCGCCAATACGCCAATGGCCTCGTGACAGACATACGGAATAAAGCAACGCGTGTTGATGGCCCCACCCGCCTGCGGTGCGGAAACCAGCGTCATTTTTGGATAGTTGCGATCCGTGACATCACCCAGGCCCATCATGGCCGCCGTTTTCAGGCGCAAGGCCTCGATACGGGCCTTGAGTGCCGTATCTGCATTGAGCTCGGCCGGTGTTTCCCGGCCAGTGCAACCCAGATCGGCCGCTTTGAACAGCACCAGAGGCATACCGTTATCGATACAAGTGACATCAAGCTCGAACGGTGGAAAATCGGCCCCCACCGGTGGTGTTATCCGCACGTGATCGCATACATTACCAGTGGGCAACAGGCCATCACACACCGAACCCGCCGTATCCAGAAAGTTGATGGTGATCGGCGCAGATGTGCCTGGTACACCGTCGATACGGGCCTGGCCTTCGTAGCACACCTGGCGCCCATCAGACGTATCGGGTGTCAATACTGTGATGTCGCACTGCATGCCGGTATTGCGCGTCAGGACGCGAACCGTGGTTTCGTCACCCTGTGCCTGAATCAGGCCGCGCTCGAGGGCAAACGGCACCACAGCGGCCAGCATATTGCCGCAATTGGCCGTGGTATCCACGGTGTCACGGTCGGGCTGAAGTTGAGCAAACAGGAATTCGAGGTCGACACCCGGTGTGGTGCCAGCACGAACAATCCCAACCTTGCTGGTCAGCGGATGCGCACCGCCCAGGCCATCGATCTGCCGGCGATCGGGCGAGCCCATCACCGCCAGCAGCACACGATCGCGTGTTGCGGTATCTTGCGGCAAGTCGTGCTCTAGAAAGAACGGGCCACGGGATGTACCACCACGCATGAAAAGAGTTGGGACAGGCTTTTGCATTACTTCACCAATCATGTCAACGTGAACCTATTATGGGCGGATCTTCTTCAGAGATTAAGTCCACCCGCCCACTACCTGCTATATCAAATTGATATAATCGTACGGTTGATATAACGGATTATAGGGGTAAACCCTAAGATGGATCTGAAACAACTGGAGTATTTCACCCGGGTCGCCGAACTTGGCAGTTTTACGCAAGCCTCTCATGCACTGGACATTGCCCAGCCAGCCCTGAGCCGGCAGGTTCGGCTGCTGGAGGTTGAGCTCCGCCAGAATCTGCTCAACCGCAATGGGCGTGGGGTGACCACCACCGAGGCCGGCAAGCTTTTGCTGGCACATTGCCGCGGCATTTTGCATCAGGTAGAACGTGCCAAAGAAGACATGGGCCGTGTACAAGGCGCTCTGGCAGGCCGGGTGGCACTGGGCATCGCACCCAGTGCATCCAAAATGCTTACCGTGCCGCTGACGCGACAGTTTCGCAAGCAGCTGCCCAATGCAACGCTGTCCATCAGCGAGGGGCTTTCGCTGATGATGCAGGAATCCCTGCTGGCCGGCCGCCTGGATATCGCCCTGCTATACAACCCAACGGTGTCGGCCGAGCTCGATCTCCGCCCCCTGACCAGCGAGCGTTTATATCTTGTGAGCCCCAAAGGGCCCCACCCCTCGGAGGCACCCATCTCTTTGAACACATTGGCCGGCATTCCTCTGGTGATTCCCAACCGGCCACATACCATACGCATGCTGCTTGAGTCGCAACTGACGCAAATCGGCCAGCGTCCTAATATCCGCCTGGAAATTGACGGGGTGGCGGCGATTCTGGATCTGGTGGCAGACGGCGCCGGCTATGCGGTTCTTAGCGAGCACGCTGTGACGACATCCGCGCAACCCGACCGATATCACATCCGGCCAATTGCCGAGCCCAGCCTGTACAGCCAGCTATACCTGGCCACGGCATCCGGCCGGATCACAACCCTGACGCAGCAGGCTGTGCTGGACCTTATTCACAAAACCATACAAACCGTTTACCCGCCCGCCATGATTCAAAGCTGACACATCACGCAAAGACATCACCGGCAGGCGTCAGGACGAGTTTTTGGAAGAGGCAATCAGACAATCGGCATAGGCTTGCCAGCCGGCTTTGGCCGGCAAAGACTGAAACACGCCTTCAGCAGCCTGCCCTGCCACCCAGTCTTGCTTTTCGGCTGTTGCAGCAGCCATCCAGGGCTCGAAGCCCGCTTCATGAACGGTATTGGCCACCTCGCGCATCTCTTCGGCGCGACGACGCCCGTGCTGCACAACACGGCTGAAAAAATATCGGCCCTGCTCCGTCCAGTCGATCGACGGAAAGGTTTCCTGCAGCGTTGGCAGCACGTAATCCTCGACTCCATACGCACGCGCGGTGGTGTAGCTTTCAATCACCAGCGCCTCCAGGCCTTTGATCATCACGCTGCGGCACATCTTGATGGCTGAGGCCACACCGAGCTCTGGTGAAACCACTTTGGCATCCATGCCCATGGCAGTGAGTTGCCCGGCCAGCGTCTCTGCATACGCGCCTCCCAGCAACATCGGCACGCGGATGCCGTAAGGCGGCACGGACGTCATGACGCCTGCCTCTACGTAATGCCCACCTGCAGCTTCGATGAGTGCAGCAGCCTGGCGCTTGGCACCGGGAGATGCCGAGTTCAGATCAAGAAAGACGGTACCCGCCTGCAAGTGTGCCGCTGCTTCCTGGGCAACCGCCACCGTATTGGAGGCCGTCACGGCGGAGATCAGCAGATCGCTTGCCGCACAAAGATCAGCCATCGAGCCACTCAGGATAATCCCGTTTTCAGCCGCCTTGGCCTTTAGCGGCGCAGCACTGGCCACCGTGGCCAATTTGAGATCCCAGGCGCATACCGCTTGCAGTTGCGGCACCAGCCCGGTACAAAAAATACCGCCGACTTCACCATAACCAATCATGCCCAAGCGCATCTGTTGCATATGTCCTCCTTGACGTTGCCAGGCCCGCATCCCATCCGCATATCGGCAGGACGGCACAGGGCCGGACTAAAACTGTTCCGTGTCTATTTCCAGCTGTGATGCCGGCGCGTAGCGCTCTCCGGCAATTTGACTCGGCTGAAAGAAGGCAGAGATCACCTGATCAAGTGCCGGGCTGATGGCCACCTGCGCCGCAGCCAGATTTTCTTGCAGGTGCCGGACATTGCAGGTGCCGGGAATCGGGATAATGTCGGGGCCCTGGTGCAGCAGCCAGGCAAGCGCCAACTGGCCAGACGTGCATTGCAGCGTCCGGGCGTGGTCTTGAAGCCAGCGCAACAACACCTGATTACGTGAAAACGCATCCGGCTGAAACCGGGGGTGGCGGCGTCGCATATCGGTCTCGGGCAACGCGTCTGGTGAGGGCACCCCACCGGCCAGGAACCCTCGACCCAGCGGGCTGAATGCCACCAGAGCGGCACCAATATCGCGGCAAGCCTGCAGCACAGCAATTTCGACATTACGCGTCCAGAGCGAGTACTCGCTTTGAACGGTAGCAATCGGATGCACGGCATGGGCCCGGCGCAAGGTTTCAGCGGATACTTCGGACAGCCCCAGATACCGGATCTTGCCCGCCTGGACGAGATCGGCCAATGCGCCGACGCTGTCTTCGATAGGAACCGATTTATCCCAGCGATGCAGGTAGTAGAGATCGATGACATCGGTGCGCAAGCGCTGCAGGGAGTCTTCGCAGGTTTTACGCAGGGTCTCAGGCCGGCCATCGATACGGCGCATGCCGTTTTCACGAAAAATCCCGCATTTGCTGGCCAGAAAGAACTGCTTGCGATGGGGTGCAAGCACCTGGCCCAGTAGCGTTTCATTGGCACCGAAACCATACAAGGCTGCGGTGTCAAACAGGGTGACACCTTGCTCAAGCGCCGCGAGCAGCAAGGCTTCTGCCTGATCGTGCACTGCAGCCGGGCCATAACCGTGGCTGAGGCCCATGCATCCCAGCCCAATGGGAAACACCGGATTACCGGCAATCGTACGTGCGTCTGTCATCATGCTCCGATTATCGGTGCAAGCGCCAAATGAAGTAAACCGGCAGGTAGATCTATCAGCTATAGCAATTGGCTATCGCACCTTGCTAGAGGTCTAGAATCAGCCGCGGCGTACGCGCTCGTGAGCAACAGGGAGTGAACTGGTCATTGGCTGCATGTTCTTCATCTGTCAGGTAGGTGTCCCGGTGATCCGGCACACCCTCGGTGATCCCTGTCAGGCAAGTGCCGCAGATACCCTCCTCGCAGGATACCGGGATAAAAACCCCCTGACGGTCGAGCGCAGAGGTGATCGATTCGTCGGCGGGGATCTGGAAGATCTCCCCCGTACTGGCCAGTTGCACTTCAAATGCAACATCCTGATCGGTAATGACAGGGCGATCGGCTTCGCCCAGCGCAAAACGCTCGACGTGCACCTGGGCATCCGGCAAGCCGGCCTGCCGCACCTGCCCACATACATAATCGATATAGCCGGCAGGCCCACACACAAATACATGGGTGTCAGCCAGGGGCTGGGCAGACAATACACCGCGAATATCCAGTGTCTTGGCGGGATCGTCATCAAAATACAGTGCCACCGCATCCGCAGGAAACTGCTGCAGTTGGTCGAGGAAGGCGGCGCGCACCTGGCTACGGCTGCTGTAGTGCAGCTGAAAGGGCACCTTGGTAGCATGCAGCTGGCGCGCCATACACAACAATGGCGTGATGCCAATGCCTCCGGCAAACAAGAGCGTACGGGCCGCCGGGACCAGGCTGAAATGATTTCTGGGTGCACTGATTTGCAGCAGGTCGCCTGCCTGGACAAGATCGTGGATAGCCTGCGAACCGCCCCGCGACTGAACCTCACGCAAGACCGCAATCTGGTAATCCGTGCAAACGGTACTGTCACTCAGCAAAGAGTATTGCCGAATCAGCCCGCCAGGCACATGCACATCGACATGGGCACCTGGCGAAAAAGGCGGAAGATCCTGGCCATCCAGCGCACGGAGGTCGAGACACACAATATCCTGGGCCACGACACGCTTCTGGCTGACCTGCACGGTAATCAAAGGAGTATCCATGCCTGCCATTATCGCGCGAAAATCTCCTGAGGCAGGATCAGACCACGGGCTCGTAAGGTAAACCAACATAGTTTTCGGCAATGGTGGTCAGCCCTGCCTGAGTACTGGTGTAGTAATCCTGTTCGGCCCGCTGGATACGCTGACTGAAGGGATCGCTGTCAAATACATGCAACAGGGACGTCATCCACCAGGAAAACCGCTCGGCTTTCCAGATGCGCCGCAAACAGATCTCCGAGTAACGATCCAGACGCTCGGGGTGGCCCTCAAGACAGGCGCCCCGCAAACCGTGGTACAGGGTATAGACGTCACTTGACGCCAGATTCAGCCCTTTGGCGCCGGTGGGCGGCACAATATGTGCGGCATCCCCCACCAGAAACAGCTGCCCAAAGCGCATGGGCTCGGCCACAAAACTGCGCAAGGGCGCAATGCTTTTTTCAAACGAAGGCCCTGTCTGCAACTTGGCAGCCAGATCCGCCGGCAGGCGTGCCGACAGTTCCGTCCAGAAGCGGTCGTCCGACCACTCTTCGACGTGCTCGGCCAGGCTGCACTGCAGGTAATAGCGGCTGCGCGTACGTGAGCGCATGCTGCACAAGGCAAAGCCACGCGGATTATGAACGTAGATGAGCTCTTCTTCAACCGGCGGTGTGTCCGTCAGCAAACCCAACCAACCAAACGGGTAGACCCGCTCAAACGAGTGGATGCGATCGGCCGGTACCGACTTGCGAGCCACCCCATGAAACCCGTCACAACCAGCGATATAGTCACACTCAAGCGTGTGCTGCGCACCCTGGTGCTGAAATGTCACCCTGGGCTTGCCATCAAGAAAATCATGCAGTTGCACGTCGGTCGCTTCGTAGTAGATAGGAGCGCCGTTTTTCTGACGCGCCGTCATCAGATCATGCGTAACTTCTGTCTGGCCATACACCAATACCGACTTGCCGGTGAGCGCCTTCATGTCCACGCGATGGCGTCCATCCTGAAAAGCCAGCGTAAAGCCCTCATGGTCCAGGCCGTGGCGATCCATATGCTCGGACACTCCCGCCTCGCGCATCAGCTCGACAAAACCATACTCCAGCACCCCAGCCCGAACCCGGCTCAAGACGTATTCGGGCGTGTGTCGCTCGAGTATGACGTTATCAATGCCGCAACGATGCAGCAATTGCCCCAACAACAGGCCTGATGGCCCTGCCCCAATAATGGCAACCTGTGTCTTCATGATGCGTCTCCGTTTATCTGCAACCTTATCGTGAAGGTTGCGCTTGATCTGTGAGGATTCCATCTTGACAAGTTGCACACTGTTTTGGAATGAACTTTTCAAGCATAAAATTACCAATATGAACTATTTTCAGGGCGCCCCTCTTTTCCAGCTATACGGGGAACAGGACAGCTGGCCACTGGCAGAAATGCTGCACTGCGAAACTATTGCTTCGCGCAGCCGCTTGCACGATTGGCATATCCGGCCCCATCACCATGCGGGCCTTTACCAGATTTTGTATCTGCACAAAGGGCGTGCCGCGGTCAGCCTGGACGGCGTGCGGCATGTGCTTCAGGGGCCTGCGGCGCTGGAAATCCCCCAGGCCTTTGTGCACGGCTTTGAGTTTGAGGCTTGTTGTACCGGCCATGTCATCACCATCACACATGCGCTTTTGACACGCCTGGTGCAGCAACTGGGGCCCACAGCAACACCGCCATCAGAACCGGTCATTCATCGCTTCAGCCCGCAGGATCATGACCGCAGCCTGCAAGAGGCATGCACCCAGCTGCATTTGCAGTACGGCGCCCATCAGCCTTTCAGGGATGCCCGGATACAGGCCTGGCTGACGCTGCTATATACCCGACTGCGGAGCTCTCCGGCCGAAGGCACACTGCAACGACAAACACAGCGCGGCCTGCAGCACTATGTGCGGTTTGTAAATCTGCTTGAGCAGGCGCATTGCCAGCACCATATGGTGGCCTGGTACGCCCGGCAGCTGGGTTTAAGTACCACCCATCTGACACTGCTTACCCGGGCGCACGCCGACAAAACCCCCTTGCAAATGATTCACGCCCGACTGGCGCTGGAAGCCAGCCGCAGCCTGGTGTACACCACACTCAGCATTAGCGAGATTGCCGACACACTGGGCTTCTCAGAGCCCGCGCATTTCACGCGATTTTTCCGCAAAACAGCCGGAGTATCCCCCCGCAATTTCCGCCTGAACATCTTGCAATAACAACGCCCCCGAACATGGTGATGTACGGGGGCGTGTGATACTGCCAGAAAAGCTTACTGACCTTCGAGGAAGCTCTTGAGCTTATCTGCCCGGCTGGGATGGCGCAGCTTGCGCAAAGCCTTGGCCTCTATTTGGCGAATGCGCTCGCGGGTGACATCAAACTGCTTGCCTACCTCTTCGAGGGTCTGGTCGGTGCTCATCTCGATACCGAAACGCATGCGCAGCACCTTGGCTTCGCGGGGTGTCAGGGAATCAAGCACCTCTTTGACCACATCCCGCATGGAGCCATGCAGGGCGAAATCGGAGGGCGACACCGTACCGGTATCTTCGATGAAATCGCCCAGATGGGAGTCATCATCATCCCCAATCGGGGTTTCCATCGAGATGGGTTCTTTGGCGATTTTCAGGATCTTGCGAACCTTGTCCTCGGGCATGTCCATCTTTTGTGCCAGGGTTGCGGGATCAGGCTCGGCGCCGGTTTCCTGCAGGATCTGACGATTGATGCGGTTCATCTTGTTGATCGTCTCGATCATGTGCACCGGAATCCGGATGGTGCGCGCCTGATCGGCGATTGAACGGGTGATTGCCTGCCGAATCCACCAAGTGGCATACGTGGAAAACTTGTATCCGCGCCGATACTCGAACTTGTCGACCGCCTTCATGAGACCAATATTGCCCTCCTGGATGAGATCCAGGAACTGCAGGCCCCGATTGGTGTACTTTTTGGCGATGGAAATGACCAACCGCAGGTTGGCTTCGGTCATTTCGCGCTTGGCCTTGCGGGCCTTGGCTTCGCCAGTGGCCATGCGCTTGTTGACATCTTTGAGGTCTTTGAGAGGCAGCACAACACTGCGCTGCAGTTCGATCAGCTTTTGCTGAACCTCCTGAACCGCGGGCGCATGGCGCTCGAGGGTTTCGGAATACGCATACCCACCCTGCACTTCCTGGACGACCCAATCAAGGTTGGTTTCATTGCCAGGAAACGCCTTGATGAAATGGGTGCGTGGCATGCCGGCACGGGTGACACAGATGGCCATGGCTGCACGCTCTTGGCGGCGAACCTCGGCTACTTGCGAGCGCAGGGCATCCGCCAGGCGCTCGACCATCTTGGCGGTAAAGCGCACGCCTGAGAGCTCGGTGTGAATGGCCTCGCGGGCTTCGACGTAAGCCGGTGAACGGTAGCCTTCGTTTTCGAAGGCCAGACGCATTTTGTCGAACCAGGATTCGATGACGTCAAATTTCTTGAGCGCCTTGGCCCGCAGATACTCAAGCTGCTTGCTGCTCATCCCGCCGGCGGGACCGTCATCATCGTCGGAGGTGACGCCGGAGCCTGCGTAGTCTTCGCCTTCTTCGTCAATCAGGCCATCGACCACTTCGTCGATCTGCGCCGAGCCATCACGCACCTTGCGGATATGTTCAAGGATCTCGTTGACGGTGGTGGGGCATGCGGCAATCGCCATCACCATGTGCTTGAGACCATCCTCGATGCGCTTGGCGATTTCGATCTCGCCTTCGCGGGTGAGGAGCTCGACGGTGCCCATTTCGCGCATGTACATGCGAACGGGGTCGGTGGTGCGGCCAAAATCGGAATCGACAGTGGTCAACGCGGCCTCAGCCTCGTCCTCGACATCGTCGTCGCTGGACGCCGACGGCACGTTATCGCTCATCAGCAGGGTTTCGGCATCCGGTGCCTGGTCGTAGACCTTGATCCCCATGTCGTTGAACGTGCTGATGATACCGTCGATTGCTTCAGCATCGACCAGATCGTCTGGCAGATGATCGTTGATCTCGCCATAGGTAAGATAGCCGCGCTCTTTGCCCAGTTTGATCAGGATTTTCAGGCGATTGCGGCGTGCTTCTTGTTCTTCGGGTGTCATCTGGCTGCGCGAGGGGCTTTCTTTTTCGCCCTTGGCACGCTTGCCCCGCTTGGGCAGCGGTTTCAGATCGGGAATGACTTCACCATCATCCGCATCGTCGTTGACGTAATCCGCATTGTCGTTGTTGCCGCCCTTGGCTGGGCGGCCAGGCTTACGCCCGCTGGGCACCTTGGCCACACGAGCCTCGCCTGCCTTTTTAGCGGTTTTTTTAGGAGCGGTTTTTGTGGCCACAGGGGTCTTGGCAGCCGCCTTGGCTTTTGCGGGGGCTTTAGCAGCCTTTTTTGCCGCTGCAGGCTCGGCCGCTACCGTCGCACTGGCCGCCTTGACCACGGAGTCGAGCTCGGTGCTCTGCGCCTTGGTTTTTTTGGCAGCTGCCTTTTTGGCGGCTGCAGGGGTTTTGCCAGTTGCTTGGGTCATGTGCTCTTTCCGTTGTCAGTTCGGTTGACAGTGTTATGAAGGCGTTCAACTTATTGAAAACCATGTAGTTTACTGCAGTTAACAGGAAGATTCATCCTGTTCGCGACTTCAGCCGTGCCAACCGCCGGCTGAGGTCTTGGTAGCGCTGGCGCTGGGTTTTGTCCGTCAGGCCCGTCTCGATGAGACGATCGCACTGCTCCTGTACAGATTGCAGTTCAATCTGATGCAGGGCATCCCGCCACTCGGCCCGAGGATCAGGTAATTCTTGCGCCATTAGCTCGGTACTCAGATCCTGTATCGCGCTGGCCAGATCGGATTCGGGATCCGCTGCCTCAAGCAGGGCCCCCGCATGCCGTGCACCACTGGTACTGGCCAACGCGATCAGATCCCGTACCAACAAGAGATGGGGATGATGTGCCAATAATTCAAGCTGCTGATCGCCCAGGCCCTCAACAAGCTCGGGGTGCGCCAACAACAACTGCAACAGGCGCCGCGCCATCGGCGTCACGGTACGTGCCGTTGTACGCCGGGTTCGGTGCCGCTTGCCAGGCACCCGTGGCGTACCTTGGCTCTGGGCAGATCCATTCATCCCCGGGAAGGATTCAGGATCCTGCACACGTTCCCATCCCACATTGGGCTCCCACCCTGCCTCTCCCGCTTGCGCTGCGGTTGCATCATGCTGGCCCCAGGCCGGCTCGCCTCTGGTACCTGACGGAAGGTTTTCAGGCTTGCGTATCGACACAGGCTTGAGTTCTCCCGTCTGTGGCGCCGAGCCTCCTGCTTCCAGCATCTCGGCCAATTCGTCAGGCGTCAGACGCACCAATTGTGCAAACTCACGCTCCAGCTGGAGCCGGAATCCGCCGGATGGAATCTGGGCAAACAGCGGCCTGGCCTCGTGCACACACGCCGCCCTGCCCTCCACCTCGTTGAGCGAATGGCGGCTGGCAAGCTCATCAAGCATGAACCGCGACAAGGGCGAGGCTTCGTCCAGGCACGCCCGCAAAGCGGCGGCACCATACGCACGAATGTAGGAATCTGGATCTTGCCCTTCAGGCAAAAACAGAAACCGCATCGACACGTCTTCTGCCACCCAAGGCAAGCACGCCTGCAATGCACGCCACGCGGCCTTGCGGCCCGCATTGTCACCATCAAAGCTGAAGATGATCCGGTCGCTGGCCCGACACAGTTTCTGCAAATGCGCACTGGTCGTGGAGGTACCCAGAGTGGCCACCGCATTGCCCAGACCAAACTGGGCCAGCGCCACCACATCCATGTAGCCCTCAACCACCAGCACGCAGC
This sequence comes from Castellaniella sp. FW104-7C03, assembly GCF_040276085.1. Taxonomy (NCBI): domain Bacteria; kingdom Pseudomonadati; phylum Pseudomonadota; class Betaproteobacteria; order Burkholderiales; family Alcaligenaceae; genus Castellaniella; species Castellaniella sp. FW104-7C03. The sequence continues at coordinate 39,497 of NZ_JBELOK010000010.1, read as the reverse complement.
CTTCAGCACGAATGCCCGCCCGCGCCTCATGCAAACCATAGAGCTCGTTACCCTTGGAAAACAGCGCGGTCTCGGGTGAATTCAGATATTTGGGCTCGCCCGCCTCAATGAGACGGCCACCAAACCCAAGCAGCTGACCACGCCCGTTATAAATCGGAAACATGATCCGGCCACGAAAACGGTCGTGCCGGCGCCCATCCTCCGCCTCGATCACCAGACCGGACTCGATCAGTGCCGGCTCTTCGTAGTGCTCGAAGACCGCCGCCAAACCGCGGCGATCAGCCGCTGCCCAGCCCAGCCCGTAGCGCGCAGCGATTTCCCCGCTTAAGCCGCGCTTTTTTAAGTACGCAACTGCCTGTGGCGCCTGCTTGAGCGCCGCCCGGTAATGTGCCTGAGCCTGTTGCAGGATGTCGCGCTGACGGGAGCCTTCTTCGCGCCGCTCGCGCTCGGCCGCGCGCTGCCTGGGCGTACGGGGCTCTTCCGGCACGGTGAGCCCGACACTGGCTGCCAGCGTGCGCACGGCTTCCGGAAAGGGAGCCCCCGTATGTTCTGTCAGGAAGTGCAATGCACTGCCATGCGCACCGCAGCCGAAACAGTGATAGAACTGCTTGCTGGGGCTGACGGTAAACGAGGGTGTTTTTTCTGTGTGAAAAGGGCACAAACCCAGCAGGTTTGCGCCCCCTTTGCGCAGCTGAACATATCGGCCTACAACATCGACGATATCGACGCGCGCGAGTAGTTCCTGGATGAAGGATTCAGGAATCAATCAATAGAGTCGCGGCGGCAGTTGTTGGCTGCGGATGCGCTTGTAGTGACGCTTGACGGCAGCAGCCAGCTTGCGCTTACGCTCTGCGGTGGGCTTCTCGTAGAACTCGCGTGAGCGAAGCTCGGTGAGCAAACCGGTTTTTTCGATGGTGCGCTTAAAGCGCCGCAGGGCAGCCTCGAAGGGCTCGTTTTCTTTAAGGCGAACAATCGGCATGTAAATCCTTGGATGGCCTGTACAAAATCATGGGTGTCGGCCTGCTTGCTGCCGGTGCGCCCACGGTGAAAATTATAAAAACCAGCCCAAATTAGCTTGGTAACTGGACAGCAGAAGATTCTAGCATGGATCCATGGATGAATCCATGCCTGTGGTTGTTATTACGGATTTGGATACGCCGTGCGCACGCCCTTGCGAATCCAGGACTCAAGCTGGTGTGGCCGCAGGCTGTCATAGTCTTCGAAGGGTTGATGGATCCACGGGTTGGTGGGCAGCTGCTCGATAAAATAATCGGGTTGCACCTGGGCATGGCCCTTTTGCCACAATACCGCCGTGCGAAGCTCGGTGATGCCCGGAAACTGATGCAGGAGATGGTCGCGCACCCGGGTAAAGGTAAGCCCGGTGTCTACCATATCATCAACCAGCAACACCTTGCCATCCAGGGTGCCACGCGTAATGGTAATGAACTGGGCAATATCCAGCTGGCCTTGCACCGTACCCGCCGCTTCGCGGTAGCTGCTGGTAGCCAAAATGCCCAAAGGCAAATCAAAAATACGCGAGAGCACATCACCCACGCGGACACCCCCTCGGGCCAGACACAGGATTTTGTCGAAGGCCCAGCCAGACTCATGCACCTGCAAAGCCAGCTGTTCGATCAACGCGTGGTATTGCTCCCAGCTGATCCAGAGGTCGCGATCAGTGCTCGGTGGTGTACTCATGGTGTGTCCTGTTGCTTGCAAGAAGAGTGAAATCAAAAAACCGCAAGTTGCCTTGCGGTTTTGCCTAACGCATCAACCTTGAAACGGATGACGCAACACGATGGTTTCCAGCCGGTCGGGGCCTGTGGAAACCATGTCAATGGGTACATCGCACACCTCGGCAATGCGCTCGAGGTAGCGGCGGGCATTGACCGGCAGCTTGTCGTACTCGGTGATACCCACGGTGGATTCCGTCCAGCCGGCCATTTCTTCGAGGACAGGCTCGGCCTCGGCGGCTGCGTGCGCGCCGTAGGGGAGCACGTCGAGGAACTGCCCCTTGTAACGATAGCCCACACCGATCTTGATCTGTTCGACGCCGTCGAGCACATCCAGCTTGGTGATGCACAGGCCGGTTAAGCCGTTGATCATGACCGAGCGTTTCATGGCAGCGCCATCAAACCAGCCGCAGCGGCGCGGACGGCCCGTAACGGAACCGAATTCTTTGCCCACCGTAGCGAGACGCAGACCTGTATCATCCAGCAGCTCTGTGGGGAATGGGCCGGAGCCCACCCGTGTGGTGTAGGCCTTGGCGATACCCAGCACATAATCCAGTGCCTGCGGACCAACACCCGTACCCGCTGCAGCGGCACCTGCAACACAATTGCTGCTGGTGACAAACGGGTAGGTTCCGTGATCGATATCCAGCAAAGTGCCTTGTGCACCCTCGAAGAGCAAGTTGTGCCCTGCCCTGCGCGCAACATAAATGTTGCTGGAGACATCGGCCACCATGGGCTCGATCTGGCGGGCGAGCGCCATGACCTGATCCCGCACGGCACTGGCTTCAACCGCCTTGGCACCCAGGTACTGGGTAAGCACAAAGTTGTGATAATCCAGGACTTCGGCCAGCTTTTCGTCAAACACAGCGGGATCATAGAGATCCTGGACACGCAGCGCGCGACGGGCAACCTTGTCTTCGTAGGCCGGGCCAATGCCACGGCCAGTGGTACCAATCTTGCCCTCGCCCTTGCGGGCCTCGCGGGCCTGATCCAGCGCCACGTGGTAAGGCAAAATCAGCGGGCAGGCCGCAGAAATCTGCAGGCGGGAACGCACTTCCAGCCCGGCCGCTTCGAGTTCGGCGATCTCGCCGAGCAAGGCTTCTGGCGACAGCACAACCCCATTGCCGATGTAGCAGGTAACGTGTGGGTGCATGATTCCGGAAGGGATCAACCGCAGAATGGTTTTTTTACCATTGATCCACAAAGTGTGGCCGGCATTGTGCCCCCCCTGGAAGCGCACGACGCCCTGGGCAGACTCTGCGAGCCAATCCACGATTTTGCCCTTGCCTTCGTCACCCCACTGGGTGCCGATCACGACGATGTTCTTGCTCATAAGCCCTGACTGTGGCGACACCATGTCACCTTGCGAAACGAATAAGTTTATACCATCAGACGGCGAGGGTTCGCAGAACCCACTTGCCATCCACTAAAACCAGCTCTTGATCGACGCTGAATTCGTCGAACTGCTGAGGTTCTCCTGGCAGGCTCTGGATCACAATCTGCCCGCCGCTGCGCAGCTTGGCTACCGCCTGCGCGAGCGCAGGATCATCCGACCAAGGTGCACGAACGGCCTGAGCCTGACGCGCATCCGGCAAGCCTGCCGACAACTTGCGAAGATCGAGGCTGAAGCCAGTAGCCGGCCGCGAGCGCCCAAATTTTCGCCCAATACCATCATAGCGTCCGCCCCTGACAATCGCGTCATGCCAGCCGGCCGCGTAAATCGAAAACACCACCCCCGAGTGATAGCCATAACTGCCACCCATGTCCGCAAGGTCGATTGCAATCGTGGCCTCTGCCAGCGCATCACACAATGTTTGCAAGGCGTCCAGTGCCGCATGGATGGGAGGCAGCGCCGGCAGACATTGCCGGGCCCGTTGCACCGTCTGCAAATCACCGTACAGGGTGGTCAGCGTGCGAAGCGCCTGCCGGGTTTCTGGACGTGCGCCTTGCTGGTCGCACAAAGCTTCGAGCCCTGGCACATCCTTGGCACTGAGCAGGTCGTAGATCTCGTCTGATACCTCGGCCAGCGCGGGATCGGCATCCACCAGCGCACGCCCCACACCGGGGTGATTGAGATCGAGTCGGGGTTGTTGAACACCGGCCCGGCGCACCGAAGCCAGGGCCAATTGCACGGCCTCGATATCCGACTGCACGCCGGCATGGCCAAAAATTTCGGCGCCGATCTGCAGCAGCTCGCGGTCAGACATCAGCCCTGAAGGCCGCGCATGCACCACTGGCCCGCAATAACAAAGCCGCGTCACACCCGGGCGATTCAGAAGATGGGCATCAATACGGGAGACTTGCACGGTAATATCAGCCCGCACACCCATAGTAAGCCCGGATAGCTGATCCACCAGCTTGCAGGTGCGCAGGCGCAGGCCCTCATCATCTGCCAACATCAAGGAATCCAGGTACTCGACCATCGGCGGTGCAACCAGTTCAAAGCCGTAGGTACGATAAAGATCGAGGAGTTCGCGGCGCAGTTCTTCGATACGCCGCGCCTCGGCCGGCAGGATATCCGACAGATTTTCCGGCAACAGCCAGTTTGAAATCATGGTGTGTTTATTCCAAAATCAGATCCGGCACGAATCAACCCGGCCAGAACCCCGAAAACAAGGGGCCGAGGCCGGGTTGGCTAGTGGAATTTAATGCGCGGGGGCGGCCGGAGGCGTGCCCCGTGCGTTGTCCCAGTAGCGGAAGAAGTCTGAATCAGGGCTCAGAACCAAGGTGCTGCCGTTACCCGAGAATGCAGATCTATAAGCATCCAGGCTCTTGTAGAAGCGATAGAACTCGGGGTTCTGCCCATACGAGCGGGCGTAAATGGCCGCTGCGGTTGCATCACCCTCGCCTCGCTTGGCTTGGGATTCTGCATATGCACGCGCCAAAACCTCCTGGCGCTTGCGATCGGCTTCGGCACGGATACGCTCGCTGTCGGCTGCACCACTGGCGCGCAGACGGTTGGCCTCCTGTTTGCGTTCAGCCTCCATACGGCGATAGACAGACTCGGAGATCTCTGGCGCGAAATCAATCCGGCGCAAGCGTACATCCACGACATCCACCCCCAGCGGCTTGGCCCTTTGAGCCACCGAATTCTGGATTTCTTTCATGATGGTGTCCCGATCGCTGGAAACCACCTGCTTGACTGTCCGCACGTTAACCGCTGCGTTCAGGGCATCGCGGATCTGGGCCTGGAGACGTTCGACAGCGGCGCCGCTATTGGCCCCGAAGGTAACGTAGTAAAGGCGCGGGTCTGCAATACGCCATTTCACAAAAGAATCGATCAGCAGGTTCTTTTTCTCGGCGGTCTGAATACGCTCGGGATCACGGCTTTCGATGGTCTGAAGCCGTTTGTCGAGGTAAACCACGTTTTCGAAGGGTGGCGGGTATTTAAAGTAGAGGCCGGGTTCTGTGATGGTTTCTCGCACTTCGCCCAGCGCAAACAGCAGGGCCGAATCGCGCTCGCGCACCACAAACAGGCTGGATGACAAGATAGCCACCACGACAACCAGACCAACCAGGGCAGGAAAAAAGCGTTGCATCAATAAGCTCCTAGTTTGAGTACGGGCTGCTCATCAGGCCGTTCAGGCCGGAAGGCACGGATCCCCGGGTAGAGGATGCCGGGCCGGACGAAGACCCCTTGCTGGAACTTGCCTGAGCAGAAGCTGCCGCACTGACAGTAGAGCTGCTGGAGGAGCTTGAGCCCGCGTCGCCGCTGCCTGAACTGGAGGAACCACCTTTGCCTGAGCCCACCTGGTTCATGATCTTGTCGAGGGGCAAATACAGCATGTTATTGCCCACAGGCGCATCAATCATGACCTTGGCTGTATCGCTGAGGATATCTTGCATGGTTTCAAGATAGATACGATCTCGGGTGATGTCTGGTGCCTTGGCGTATTCGGTGGCAATGCTGTCAAAACGCGACGTATTACCTTGTGCTTCGCCAATCACCTTGGCACTGTAGCCCTCGGATTCCTGGATCATCCGGGCCGCCTGGCCTTCGGCTTCGGGCAGCACCTTGCTGGCGTACGCATTACCTTCGTTGATCTGGCGTTCACGATCCTGGCCTGCCTTCACGGCATCATCAAAAGCAGCCTGAACCTGCTCGGGCGGCTGAACGTTTTGAATAGCAACGGTTGAAATCTGGATCCCGGTTTCATAGCGATCAAGAATGCTTTGTGCCAGTTCCTGGACCTCGGTGGCAACTTCGGTACGCCCGGAGTACAGCACGAAGTCCATGGGCTTGCGGCCAACGATTTCGCGCATCGCGGTTTCGGCAGCCTGGCGGACAGACTCGTCGGGTTGGCTGGTGTTAAACAGATAGGCAGGCGCGCCATCTGCCCGCAACCGATACTGCACCACAAACTGCACATCGACGATGTTTTCGTCGTTGGTCAGCATAAGGGATTCGGACAGTACCTTATTGCGCGACGACCCACGAAAACCGACTTCGAATGTCCGCAGTTGGGCGATATTGACATCCTGGGAGTTTTCGATGGGTGACGGCCAGCGCCATTGCAAGCCCGGGCTAAACGTATGCACATACTTGCCAAACCGGGTAACTACCGCCACCTGGCCTTCTTGCACAATCATGAAGCCACTGGCCAACCAGAGCAAAATGGCGGCAATAATCACCAGCAGAACAAATTTGGGTGACGGCCCCGGCAACGATGGCAAGCCACCGCCCGATGGGCGACGCGGCCCACCGCCTCCGCCACGGCGACCAAACAGCCCGGACAGGCGTTTATTAAAATCACGCCAGACTTCATCCAGATCAGGTGGACCACCCGCCGAATTAGGTTTTTCTGGTGGGGTGTTATCCTGATTTTGCTGACCGCGCCCCCAGCCCGGATCATTCAGGTTGAACAGTTTCATTCCACGCATTGTTTCCCGTTGACCCCCCAAACTCGGCAATCGATTGCCGCAAACCATCCAGCCCGCTTCGTTGCAGCGCACTGACAAAGACTCGCGCAATCGTACCATGTTCGTTTCTTTCGACCCGCGGTTCATATCCCGCAGCATCGATTTTGTTGTAAACCAAAATCTGCGGAATATCATCCGCACCAATATCTTTTAAAACCTTATTGACCTCGAACGCCTGCTCGTCGCGTTGCGGGCTGGCGGCGTCGATGACATGCAGCAATAAATCAGCATGCACGGTTTCCTCGAGTGTCGCCCGGAATGCCGCGATCAGGGTGGGCGGCAAAGAGCGAATAAACCCAACCGTATCAGACACCACAACCTGGCCCGCACCTTCAATCCAGACTTTGCGAGTTGTGGTATCCAGTGTCGCAAACAATTGATCTGCCGCATAGGCATCTGCCCGCGTCAGGGCATTGAACAAGGTGGATTTCCCTGCATTGGTATAACCCACCAGGGATACCGACAAGGTCTGCCCACGCTGGCGCGCCCGCCGCTGGGTCAGACGTTGGCGCTGAACGCGATCAAGGCGGTCTCGCAAGGCCCGCACACGCGCCCCGATCAGGCGTCGGTCAGTTTCGAGTTGGGACTCACCCGGCCCGCGCACCCCGATGCCGCCACTTTGGCGTTCGAGGTGAGTCCACATGCGGGTAAGGCGGGTGGACAAATGCTGAAGCTGGGCGAGCTCAACCTGCAACTTGCCCTCATGGCTGTGGGCTCGTAGCGCGAAAATGTCCAGGATCAGGGCCACGCGATCGACCACCCGAACCTCGAAGTGGCGCTCGAGGTTGCGCTGCTGGGCTGGGCTGAGAGGTTGGTCGAACAGGACGACCTCGGCACCCGTTGCCTTGACCAAAGCAGCTGCCTCTTCGATTTTTCCGGAGCCAATAAAGCCTGCAGCATCCGGCCGGCTGCGCCGTACGGACAGCACTTCGACGATCTCTGCACCCGCCCCTCGGGCCAGCATGAGAAATTCCTCAGCATGCGCCGTGTAGTCGGACTCACCGAGATCGACGCTGATGACCAGCGCGATCATGCACACCCCCAGGCAGCGGGCTGAATGGCCGTGCCTGCCCACACCCCAAAACGAAGACCCGCCAATGCCACAGGCACGGCGGGCTGAAAAGCAGTGTGTTTGCTCTGGGCGTTATTCAGCAGAGTCGTCCACCTGAAAAGAAACCGGCCGGGCTGGAACCACGGTAGAAATCGCGTGCTTGTACACCATCTGCGTGACGGTATTGCGCAACAACACAACATACTGATCGAAGGATTCGACCTGGCCTTGCAGCTTGATGCCATTGACCAGATAGATAGAGACAGGAATGTGGTCCTTGCGCAAGGCATTGAGGAATGGGTCTTGAAGAATTTGACCTTTATTGCTCATGGACGGGGGCTCCGGTTATTGAAGTTATGATTAGGATGCTCTGTGTCGCCGGAAGGCGTATGGCAGAGCGGTCCGGCCGTGTATTTTAATGCCAATCGTGCACCGCAGCACGCTTGCCCGGCACACCAAGGAAACGTCTGCGGATTAATCCGACAGAATACCCTTGAGCGTATCACACAAGCGTTGGCATTGTTCTGGCGTCCCCACTGTAATGCGCAGGTAATCATTGATCCGTGGTGCCTGAAAATGCCGCACCAAAATCCCGTGATCCCGCAAACGACGGGCAATCACGACCGCGTCCTGGCTACGATGCCGTGCAAACACAAAATTTGTGCTGGACGGCAAAACACTAAAGCCCAAGGCCTGCAGCTCTGTCGAAAGTTTTTCACGCGATTGCACGACGGCCTGGCAGGTTTGCTCGAACCAGGCCTCGTCTTCGATGGCCGCCTGGGCGCCTGCCAGGGCCACCTGATCAAGCGGATACGAGTTGAAACTATCCTTTACCCGCAACAGCCCGTTGATGAGCTCGGTGGACGCCAAGGCGTACCCAACCCTCAAGCCGGCCAAAGAGCGTGATTTTGACAAAGTGTGAACCACCACCAGATTGGGATAACGTCCCAGCAGGGAGGCGGCAGACTCTGCCCCAAAATCCACATAGGCTTCGTCGATCACCACGGCGCAATCCCGCCGTGCCTGTGCAATGGCGGCAATCGATCCGAGATCCAGGGCACACCCGGTGGGCGCATTCGGGTTGGCAAAGATAATCCCGGCAGGTTCCTGATCTGTGTCTCCAGTGTAATCCCCAATCCGCAGCGTAAAGTCGTCTGCCAGCGGGATCAGCCGATGGGGCACATCGTAAAATCGGCAATAGGTACGATAAAAGCTGTAAGTGACATCGGGCAGCCAGAGCGCACGCTCACCGCGCCTGAAAAACGCGTTAAACACATGCGCCAGGATCTCGTCGGAACCATTGCCCAGAAACACCTGATCAGGCTCAAGCCGGAAACGGCGAGCCACTGCCCGACGCAATCCCAGCGCCTGATAATCGGGGTAAAGGCGGAGAGCATCAGAGATGGCCGCCTGCATGGCAGCCAAGGCCTTGGGTGAAGGCCCATATGGGTTCTCGTTGGTATTGAGCTTTAACAAATTGGGGATGCGCGCCTGCTCGCCGGGAACATACGGCACCAACCCTGCGATGTGATCACTCCAGAGGGCACTCACGACTCTGCGTCCTTAAGGTAGGGGTTGTGAGAAGACTTGAACTCGACACTGAGCGGCGTACCCAAAAGCTTGAAGGCATCACGAAACTGCCCCTCGAGGTAGCGCCGATAGGAATCCGGCACAGCATCCAGTGCATTGCCATGGATGATGATGCGTGGCGGGTTTTGGCCGCCCTGGTGGGCATAGCGCATCTTGGGCCGGAAAATACCTTTGCGTGGAGGCGGCTGCTGTTCGACGGCCGCTTGCAAAATACGCGTCAGTTTGGGCGTGGACAGCTTGGCAAACGCTGCGGCATGCGCCGCCTCGACAGCCTTGAGCACTGCGCTGACACCCTGCCCTTTGAGCGCCGACATATGCACAACCCGCGCAAACGACAAAAAGCGCAATTTGCGATCGTACTCGCGCTGCACCCACTCTCGTTGCTCTTGGGTAACCGCATCCCACTTGTTTAGACCCACCACCAGTGCCCGGCCCGCTTCGAGTGCAAAGCCGGCGATGTGGGCGTCTTGGTCTGACACTCCATCCTGCGCATCGATAAGCAGCAACACCACATTGGCTGCCTCAATGGCCTGAAGCGTTTTGATAACCGAGAATTTTTCGACTGTTTCAAAGACCTTGCCCCGCCGGCGCAAACCGGCTGTATCGATCAGGGTATAGCGCCGCTCGCCGCGCTGGAACTCGATCTCGATGGCGTCCCGGGTAGTGCCGGGGAGATCATAGGCAATGACCCGCTCTTCTCCGACCAAGGTATTGATGAGCGTGGACTTGCCAACATTTGGCCGTCCGGCAATCGCCAGCTTGATCCGGTGATCAGGCGTCTGTGCAGCGCCCTCCGCAGCATGATCGGCCTCGCTGCTTTCATCGTCGAGAGGCTTGGAGGCGACCAACAAAGGTGCCAATGCATCATCAACCAGTGCAGACACGCCATCGCCATGCGCGGCAGAGATAGCATGCGGCTCGCCCAGGCCCAGCTCATGAAACTGGGCGAGATCAGCGTGATCTCGCATACCTTCGGCTTTATTGACAGTCAGCAATACCCGTTGCCCGGACTTGCGCAACAGCCGCGCAATTTCGTGATCGTGGGCATTGATGCCTTCACGACCATCCACCAGGAACAACACGACATCGGACTCGGCAATGGCTTGCGTTGTCTGGCGCGCCATCTCCACCAGAATCCCCCGTGTTGAGACGGGTTCAAACCCCCCGGTATCCACCACGATGAAGGGCTGATCCCCCATCCTGCCCTCGCCATAATGGCGATCACGGGTAAGACCGGAAATATTGGCCACCAAGGCCGCGCGCGACCGCGTCAGGCGATTGAAGAGCGTTGATTTGCCCACGTTGGTGCGCCCCACAAGGGCCACCACAGGCTTGAATCGGAGGTCAGTCACTGACACCTACCAGGGAGAGATTGCCATTATTTGTCTGAACCAAAACCCCACGCGGGGTGGCCAGCAAAGCAGACTGGATGGGGTCGCTACCTATCTGGGTGCGCGCCAGCAAGGCGCCATCGGTACGCGACAGGAAATGCAGATAACCCTGGTAGTCGCCAACCACCACCACATTCTTGATAACAGCTGGCGCAGACAAGCGGCGGTTAAGCAACGCTGCCTGCTTCCAGTATTGGTGACCGTCTTTCAGGTCAAGCGCATGAACACGGTCGCGCAGATCAGGTAGATAGATCCGCTGTCCGTCGGTAACCATCCCGGTGGCCGACGAAATATCTTGCGACCAGACGGCGCGCCCCCCCTGCGAGACGTCGAAGCAGGTGATACGGCCCTGATAACTTACCCCGCACAAAAGCGGGCCAATGGTAATCGGCTGGCCAACCACATCGCTGATGCGCTCGAGATCGGAGGCCCCCCGGGAAGCAGCGACGGTGCCTTCCCAGCGCACGGCACCAGAGGCCGTATCAATTACCAACAAACGGCCGTTGGGCATACCGGCGATCAGCAGATTGGGTGCCACAGCCATCCGGATGCTGGTGCGCAAGGCCAGTGCGGGGCCCGGACGCTGGATGTTCCAGCGTAATTTCCCCGAGGCCGCATCAAAAGCCTGTATGCGGTAATCCGTGGTGCGGACGGCCACAATTCCGTTGCCTACGGCGGGTGGCACATTGACTGCACTGGCAGCCTGGCTGCGCCAGCGCTCGTGGCCGGTGGCATCATAGGCCACCACAACCCCCTCACGGGTAACCACAGCCGTTGTGTTGCCATCGCTACCCACGCCTGCTTGCAAAGGCTTGTCGTCGACACGCCAGCGTACCGCACCACTGGCAAGATCAAGCGCAACAACCGAGCCAGACGGCGTTGCTGCATAGGCGGTATCGCCCACTACCTGCGGAGCAAAGCCGTAGTCGCCGCCGCTGCCAATAGAGGTGGACCACCGTGTACTCACTGACAGTGATGGGGTGTACTCGGTGAGCTCGGCCGGATCAAACCGGGCGTCGTGGCTGGAAAACAGGCCACAACCGGACAGGCCCACAGCCGCGATGCTGATGACAGCTGCACGAAACAGACGGACAGGGATACGCATGGGGCTCAGGCTCCGTTGGTGGTATCGATTTTGAGCTGGACAATCTGGGCAGCAGGATCGGCACCAAACACCTTAAGTGCCTGGTGCCAGGCCTCGACAGCCTGCTTTGTGTCTCCTTGGGCGGCATAGATATCACCCCGGCGATCTGCATACAAGCCTTCAAAGCCTGCAGGAATGTCTCCCTTGAGCTGATCTTGTGCGGCCGCATACTGCTTCTGGGCCAATAAGACGCCAGCTAGGCGCAAGCGCGCCACTGCCTGGAGTGCAGGCGCAGAGTGATCTTGAGCCAGCCACTGCAACTGCTCTCGTGCGCCGTCGAGGTCTTTGCGTTCTTGCAAGGCCCAGGCAGCGACCAGAACACCGCGGGCTGCATAGCCCGAATCGGCGTAATCGTCTCGTAATGCTGCGCTGGCCGCCTTGATGCGCACCACAGAGTCCTCACCCGGCTGGCTGGCCGCTGTGGTGAGCGCTTCGTAGTAACCCATGGCCTGGCCGGCCTGATGGCCGCTATACCATTGCCAGCCGCGCCAGCCTGCAAAGGCTGCCAATATGGCCAGCACCAGCACCATCAAAAAGGTGCCGTAACGCTCCCACCATGCTTTCAGGGCGTCAATTTTTTCCTGTTCTTCGAGATCGTATGCCATGCCTGTCGTTAGATCCTTTGCTTGAGATAATCAACCAGTTGAGCAAACGCGACTGATTCTTGTTGTGTCGGGGTGTCGTCTTGTCGGGCCCGCAACCATTTGACCGTTGCACATCCCGAGGAGAGCTCATCTTCCCCAACAATAATTGCCACAGCAGCACCGCTGGCATCCGCCCGGCGAAACTGCGATTTAAACCCAGTGGAGCCTGCGTGAACAAGTACCTGTAACCCGGCATCCCGCAACGCTTCTGCCAAACGCACCACCTGGCGCTGGCCGGCATCCCCCTGATGCACCATGTACACCTGACATTCGGCACTGGCCTCCTGGGGGGCATCCTGCTGCCAGAGATCCAGCAAACGTTCCATGCCGATTGCGAAGCCCACGGCCGGTGCAGGCTTGCCGCCCAGCAGCTCGATGAGGCCATCATAGCGCCCACCGCCACATACGGTACCTTGGGCGCCCAGGCGGTCGGTGACCCACTCGAAGACAGTGAGGTTGTAGTAGTCCAGCCCGCGAACCAGTCGCGGGTTTAATGTATAGGAAATACCGGCATCGTCCAGCCGGGCGCACAATCCGGCGTAATGCGCACGAGACTCTGGTCCGAGAAAATCAAACAGGCGCGGTGCGGCATTGGCCATCTCCTGCATGGCGGGATTTTTGGTATCCAGCACCCTGAGCGGATTGCTGTGCATGCGGCGGCGGGCCTCTTCGTCCAGCACGTCGATGTGGCGCTCCAGGTGCTCAATCAAGGCCGCTCGGTGCGCTGCTCTCTCGGTGGCCTGGCCAAGCGAGTTGAGCTCGAGGCGGATATCGTTTAACCCCAGCATGCGCCACAGGCGCGCCAGCATGATGATCAGTTCAGCATCGACATCGGGCCCGGAAAACCCCAGGGCTTCAACGTCGATTTGGTGAAACTGCCGGTAGCGCCCACGTTGAGGCCTTTCGTGACGAAACACGGGCCCCATGGCGTAAATGCGACGCGGACGGTCGTACAAAAAATTGTGTTCAATGGCCGAGCGCACAACCCCTGCCGTAAACTCTGGGCGCATGGTCAGCCGCTCATTGTTTAGCGGGTCGACAAAAGAGTACATTTCTTTTTCGACAATATCCGTGACTTCACCGATGCCACGGGTAAACAGCCGGGTGTGCTCAAGCACCGGCGTACGCATGTTTTGGTAGCCATACGCAGCCAGCCACTGTCGCACCAACGCTTCAAGCTGCTGCCAACGAGAGGACTCGGGCGGCAAAGTATCTTTCATGCCGGTCAGGCCGGCGAGTTTCTTGAATTCGGACATGCATCAACCTGCTTGACGCGGCACAACACCGGGGCGATGAGCCGAGGCGTCTGCGGCCTGCTGCTGCCCATAGCGCCTGGCCACGTAGTCTGCCACTATTTGTTTGAATTCCTGCGCAATGGCATCGCCCTTGAGCGTGACGGTACGCTTGCCGTCGACATATACCGGAGCAGCCGGCACCTCTCCGGTACCCGGCAGGCTGATGCCGATATCCGCGTGCCGGCTTTCGCCCGGGCCATTGACGACACATCCCATCACCGCGACATTCATGGTTTCCACACCCGGATAACGAGTTTTCCAGACAGGCATCTGGGTGCGCAGGTAATCCTGGATACTGGCCGCGAGCTCTTGGAAAACCGTGCTGCTGGTGCGGCCGCACCCGGGACACGCCACCACCATGGGGGTAAAGGCCCGCAAGCCCATGGTCTGCAAAATTTCTTGTGCCACGATGACTTCGCGGCAGCGATCGCCGCCAGGCTCGGGGGTAAGAGAAATACGGATTGTATCGCCAATACCCTGTTGCAAAAGTACGGCCAGCGCCGCCGTAGAGGCGACAATCCCCTTGGAGCCCATCCCGGCCTCGGTGAGGCCCAGATGCAGGGGATAATCGCAGCGTTTCGACAGGTCCTGGTAGACAGCGATCAGATCCTGGACATGGCTGACCTTGCACGACAGGACAATGGCGTTGCCTGGCAGGCCAAGCTGCTCTGCACGCTGCGCATTGCTGATAGCCGAGACGACCAGCGCCTCACGCATCACCGCATTGGCTGTCCAGGGATCGGGGCGCGCCGCGTTTTCGTCCATCATCCGCGCCAGCAGCTCGTGATCCAGGCTACCCCAGTTGACTCCTATCCGGATGGGCTTTTCGTAGCGGCAGGCAACTTCGATCATTTGGGCGAAATTGTCATCGCGACGCTTTCCGCCACCCATATTGCCGGGATTGATACGGTATTTGGACAGTGCCTGAGCACAATCGGGAAACTGGGTAAGCAGCTTGTGCCCGTTATAGTGAAAATCGCCCACCAGCGGGACGGGCACATTCATGCCGTCCAGGTGATTGCGCAATGCCGCCACCTGGGCGGCAGCTTCGGGCGTATTGACAGTAACACGCACGAGCTCGGATCCTGCTTGCCAGAGCTCGCGCACTTGTCTGGCCGTTGCCAGCGGATCTGCGGTGTCGGTGTTGGTCATGGACTGCACCACCACCGGGGCATCTCCGCCCACCTGAACCACGTGATCACCCCAACGTACCGCAACACCTCGTGTTGGACGACGTGAAGCGACCGAGGGTTCGGTGCCTGAAGATTCTGAACTCATGGACGCAAGGCCCTCAACCAATCAAAAATCAGCCATTGATCGGGTACCCACCCCCGATTGATGGCATACCAGCCAACCACCACCAGCAAAATCAAAAGCAGAAAAAGCCATGCCCACGTACGGTGCGCCGGCTCGCCCCGCGGGACGATATCGGCCGGTTGCAGCACGCGGCGGGTACCTTGCTGACCAACGACCGGCTGCGGCCGGGTAGAGCCGACTTCATCATCCAGCAAACCCAGCACGGCATCAACGTCTGCCTCAAGGAAACGCGCGTAATTACGCACTAGGCCGCGCAAGGGCACCCCGGACGGCAATCGCGCCCAGTCGCCGGCTTCAAGATATCCCAGCTGCACGGCCGAGTATTTGATGCGCGCCGAGACCTCGGACAGACCAAGCCCCTTTGCCTCGCGCAACTGGCGAAGCGCAGTACCGGCAGACAGGACGTCGGCAGACTCTGCCTGGCCAGAAAGTTCGGGCAGATCGCGTTGTGATTCGCTCATCCATGCTCCTTTTTACGTATGACGATGCGGGCGCGATCTGGCAGGCGCTCGTTGATGCGGGTACGATCCTTGACCTCGCCTGCCAGCTGGCCACACGCGGCATCAATATCATCACCGCGGGTTTTACGCACAGTGACCACCAACCCTGCGTCTGTCAGCTGCTGAGCAAATAGACGGATGCGGGCAGTTGGCGAGCGTTTCAGGCCGGACTGCGGGAAAGGGTTGAACGGGATCAGGTTGAATTTACAGCGGATATTACGGGCCAGCTGGATGAGTTCTTGGGCTTGCTCGTCGGCATCATTGACGCCGTCAAGCATGATGTACTCGAAGGTAATGAAATCACGCGGTGCGTAATCGAGGTACCGGTTGCAGGCATCCAGCAATTGCGCCAAAGGATACTTGCGGTTCAATGGCACCAGGCGATCGCGCAGGGTATCGTTGGGCGCATGCAGTGACACGGCCAGCGCAACCGGGCAATCCTGGGCGAGGCGATCGATCATGGGCACCACGCCCGACGTAGACACCGTGACCCGACGGCGCGACAGCCCGTAGGCGTGGTCGCTGACCATCAGGCGCAAGGCACCCAGCACCTGATCGTAGTTCAGCAGGGGCTCGCCCATCCCCATCATGACCACATTGCTGACGGCGCGCCGGGCGTCTTCGGCAGGGCCGTTAAGGCGTGCGGCCTGGGGGTCTTCGTAGAGGGCACGATTGGCGTACCACAGCTGCCCGATGATTTCGGCGGTGCTGAGGTTGCGGCTGAACCCCTGATAACCCGTGGAGCAAAACGGGCACGCAACAGTGCAACCTGCCTGGCTGGAGATGCACAGGGTGCCGCGGTCGTCCTCGGGAATAAAAACGGTTTCGATGGCATTGCCCGCGCCCATATCGAAAAGCCACTTGCGTGTGCCATCGGCAGAACGCTTTTCGATGTTGAGCGGTGGAGCCTTGACTACACAGTGGGCGTCCAGCTGACTGCGAAATTCTTTGGCCAGATCGCTCATGTCGGAGAATTGGTCGACACCCCGCTGATGCACCCACTGGGATAACTGACGGGCACGAAAAGGCTTGCCGCCCCATTGGGCAACCAGGGATTCCAGGCCTGCAGGATCCAGGTCCAGAACATTGACGGTGTCTGATGTCGACATGAACAATTAACCAGTGAAAACCAGGGCCCCGGAACCCCGGGGCCAATTAGCCGGGATTAACGGCTAAAAACGTTGCTTTGCGGGAAAAAGAAGGCGATTTCCACCGCAGCGGTTTCGGACGCGTCAGAGCCATGCACGGCATTGGCGTCGATGCTGTCTGCAAAATCGGCACGAATGGTACCGGCAGCAGCCTTTTTGGGATCGGTGGCGCCCATGAGGTCGCGATTTTTGGCAATGGCGGACTCGCCTTCAAGTACTTGCACAAACACAGGGCCCGAGACCATGAAGTCGACGAGATCCTTGAAGAAGGGGCGCTCTTTGTGCACAGCGTAAAAGCGTTCGGCTTCGTCGCGCGAAAGCTGCTGCAAACGGGCTGCCACGACCTTCAGGCCAGCCTGCTCGAAGCGGGCCACGATCTGGCCAATTACGTTTTTGGCGACGGCGTCGGGCTTGATAATGGAAAGAGTGCGTTCAATAGCCATGGAGCGTATTCCGGTGGAGTCGGGGAAAAGAGTTTCCCGGTGAAAAGGTAGAATGAATCCCGTTGTGCTGGCTGCCCCCTGGATGCGGGGCAGTACGCGCCAACAGTTAACCGTGCATTTTATCATGCACGTCGCCGCGGACATCCGCCTACAATAATCGTTTTTTCGCTACCCGACGCCATGAGCGACTCTTCTTCTGCCTCACTACCCAAAAGCTTCGAACCCCAGGACATCGAGTCCCGCTGGTATGAACTCTGGAGCCGCCAAGGCCTTTTTTCGGGTGGCCAGCATGTGCAGCCTGCTGCAGGACATGCTGCTGTTCCGTTTGCCATTCAGTTTCCGCCACCCAATGTCACGGGTACCCTTCACATGGGGCACGCATTCAATCAAACCATCATGGATGGTTTGATCCGCTACCACCGCATGAACGGTGACGATACCGTCTTCATTCCTGGTACCGACCACGCAGGTATTGCCACCCAGATCGTGGTAGAGCGCCAGCTGGATGCCGAAGGGGTTTCACGCCACGACCTGGGACGTGAAGCGTTTTTGGAACGCGTCTGGGCCTGGAAAGAAAAATCCGGCAGCACCATTACGGGCCAGTTCCGCCGGCTCGGCTCATCTTGCGACTGGTCACGTGAATACTTCACGATGGACGACCGCCTGTCACGCGGCGTGATCGAGGTTTTTGTACGGCTGTACCAGCAAGGCCTGATTTATCGCGGCAAGCGGCTGGTCAACTGGGATCCGATACTGGGTACCGCGGTCTCGGATCTCGAGGTGGTCAGCAGCGAAGAAGACGGCCACATGTGGGAGATCCGCTATCCGCTCACCCGCCCCGAGCAAGGTCTTACCCATCTGGTTGTGGCCACCACCCGCCCTGAAACCCTGCTGGGTGACGTGGCTGTGATGGTGCATCCGGACGACGAACGCTACGCCCACCTGGTGGGCAAGACCGTCACGCTGCCGCTGGTAGGTCGTGAGATCCCGGTGATTGCCGATAGTTATGTCGATCGCGAATTTGGCACAGGGGTTGTCAAGGTAACGCCGGCACACGATTTCAATGATTACGCTGTCGGACAGCGCCACCAGTTGCCGATGATCAGCGTACTGACACTGGATGCCAAAATCAACGATGAAGCACCAGTTGCCTACCGAGGCCTTGATCGCTTCGAGGCCCGCAAGCGGATGGTCGAAGACTTGTCTGCACAGGGGCTACTGGAGCAGGTTCGACCACATAAGCTGATGGTACCCCGCGGCGATCGCACCAACAGCATCATCGAGCCCATGCTCACTGACCAGTGGTTTGTCGCCATGAGCAAGCCAGCGCCCACAGACAGCCTGCACCCCGGGAAAAGCATCACTGAGGTTGCTCTTCAGGTTGTCGAAGACGGCCGCGTCAAATTTGTACCCGAGAACTGGACTACCACATACAACCAGTGGCTAACCAACATTCAAGACTGGTGCATCTCACGGCAACTGTGGTGGGGCCACCAGATTCCTGCCTGGCACTCGGCCGACGGCCAGATTTTTGTTGCCCGCTCTGCCGAAGACGCGCAAGCCCAGGCGCGCGCAGCCGGCATAGAGGGCCCCCTGACACGTGATCCTGACGTACTGGATACCTGGTTTTCATCCGCCCTGGTGCCCTTCACAGACCTTGGCTGGCCAGACAAGACCCCCGATCTTGCCCGCTATTTGCCGTCGGCAGTGCTTGTCACGGGCTTCGACATTATCTTTTTCTGGGTGGCCCGCATGATCATGATGAGCATGCACCACACCGGCGAAGTACCGTTTCGCACCGTCTATGTTCACGGGCTGGTCTGTGACATGGAAGGTAAGAAAATGTCCAAGTCCAAGGGCAATACCATCGACCCCGTGGATCTGATCGACGGCATTGGGCTTGAGCCGCTGCTGGCCAAGCGCACGGCCGGCCTGATGAACCCGAAACAGGCGGATGCCATCCGCAAACGCACGCGCAAGGATTACCCTGAGGGCGTCCCCGCTTACGGCACCGACGCCTTGCGCTTTACCATGGCGGCCTACGCCACACTGGGACGCAACATAAATTTCGATCTCAAGCGCTGCGAAGGGTATCGAAATTTCTGCAACAAGCTTTGGAACGCCACCCGCTTCGTGCTGATGAACGTCGAGGGCCACACACTCGGCCAGGCGCAAGCAGACGACCTCTCTTTTGCCGACCGCTGGATCATTGACGGCTTGCAGAAGCTGATTACGGACGTCCATGCCGGATTTGCACAATACCGGTTTGATCACGTCGCCGACCGGCTCTATCACTTCATCTGGGATGAATACTGTGACTGGTACCTGGAACTCGCCAAGGTGCAGCTGCAGTCCGGCCAGCCTGTCCAGCAGGCGGCCACCCGCCGTACCCTGATCCATGTTCTCGAAACGCTCTTGCGCCTGATTCACCCGATCATGCCGTTCATCACCGAAGAGCTCTGGCAAAAGGTGTCAGTGGCTGCGGGCGTACGGACACCCGACCAGACCGCCAGCATCAGCGTGCAACCCTACCCCCAGGCCCGCGATACCTTGCTGGATCCTGTTGCCGTGGGCCGTCTCAAAACACTCAAAACCCTGACAGACGCCATTCGGGCACTGCGCGGAGAAATGAATCTGGCGCCGGGACAACGGGTACCTTTGCTGGTTCAGGGCGCCCCCGAAGACCTGACAACGCTTACCCCGTACCTCAGCATGCTTGCCCGGCTGTCCGATGTTCAGGCGCTTGAACAGCTGCCAGAGATCGGCGCGCCGGTGCAGGTGGTGGGCACCACTCAGCTGATGCTCCATGTCGAGATCGATCTGGCAGCAGAACGCATCCGCCTCGATAAAGAAATCGATCGGCTGGAAAAAGAAATTGCCAAGGCCCAAGGCAAGCTGTCAAACGCCAGTTTTGTCGAGCGCGCCCCTAAGGCTGTGGTCGAACAAGAACAGGCCCGCCTGACGCAATTTGGCGATACGCTGAATCGCGTCAGGGCACAACGCCACCGCCTCAGCGAGTGACTCAGGAGCCAAACCGTATGACACCCGCCGCATTCGAGCCCGTGATCGTGTCCTTGCTGGACACCGATCTCTATAAGTTCACCATGTGGCAGGCCATGCTGCATCGGCACCCCGCTGCCCAGGCAGAATATCGCTTTATCTGCCGCAATCAGCCCGAGCACCCGCTGGCAGCCCTGGCAGATGAAGTCAGGGCACAGATCGACCATCTGTGCTCTTTACGGTTTACGCAAGAAGAGCTCGATTATCTTCGCGGACTGCGTTATATCAAGTCTGATTTCGTCGACTTTCTCTCGCTGTTTCATTTTCAGCGGCGCTTCATAACAATTGAAACCGAAGGCGCAGGACTACGCATCATCGCACGTGGCCCGCAAGTACACGTGATGGGCTTCGAAATCTTTGTTCTGGCAATCGTCAATGAACTCTATTTCCGCCATTACCAGACACCGGAAACCTACGCAGAGGGGCGCTTGCGCCTGCACAACAAGATCCAGTTGCTGAAAACGTTTTCTCAAGAGGCGTCCAGACGCTTTCCGCTGCAGATCTCCGACTTCGGCTTGCGTCGGCGCTTTTCCCGCACCTGGCAAACCGAGGTTGTCACCACACTGCGACAAGCCGTACCCCACATCATGACGGGTACCTCCAACGTGGCACTGGCCAGAGAACACGGGCTGGTGCCGGTAGGCACCATGGCACACGAATACCTGCAGTCTTATCAGGCATTTGGCAAAGTCCGGCTGCGGGATTTTCAGCGCAGTGCTCTTGAGGACTGGGTACAGGAATACCGCGGAGACCTCGGCATCGCGCTCACGGATGTTGTCGGGATGGATGCCTTTCTGCTGGACTTCGATCTGTATTTTGCCAAACTTTTTGACGGCCTGAGACACGATTCAGGCGACCCAATTCAGTGGGGCGAAAAAGCCCTGGCGCACTATCGCTCACTGCGGATCGATCCAAAAACCAAACGCTTTGTATTTTCGGATGCGCTGGATCTGCCCAAGGCACTGGAAATCTACCACCACTTTGCCGATCAGGTACAACTGGGCTTTGGCATCGGCACCAATCTCACCAACGATCTGGGGCCACAGCCACTGAATATCGTGATGAAGCTTTTTGAATGCAATGGCATGCCAACGGCCAAACTGGCCGATAGCCCCGGCAAAGAGCATTGCACAGACCAGACTTTTCTTGCCTATTTGCGGCAGGTGTTTGGGCACGATATCAGCCACCAGCAGGCTGGCCACACGCACGCCTAAGACAACGGGCGTTGGGTACGCCCAGCAGGCAAGCAGCCTGGCCGGTGTGTACCCCCCCTAAATCAGGCCGTGCCGCCCACTGTCAGGCCATCGATACGCAAGGTAGGCATCCCGACGCCCACAGGCACGCTTTGGCCTTCTTTACCGCAAGTGCCCACACCGGAGTCCAGGGCCAGGTCGTGCCCCACCATCCCGATGCGTTGCATGGCCTCGGGGCCGCTACCAATGAGGGTGGCCCCCTTGACTGGATAGCTGATCTTGCCGTTTTCGATCATGTAGGCCTCTGAGGCAGAGAACACAAACTTGCCGCTGGTGATATCCACCTGTCCACCGCCGAAATTTACGGCGTACAAGCCACGGTCTACAGAGGCAAGGATCTCGTCTGGCTCGGCAGTGCCGGCCAGCATATACGTGTTGGTCATGCGCGGCATCGGCAGATGCGCATAGGATTCACGCCGCCCGTTGCCTGTTGGGCTTTGCTTCATCAGCCGGGCATTCATGGAATCCTGCATATAACCTCGCAGGATGCCTTCTTCGATAAGCACATTATGCTGAGTGGGATGGCCTTCATCATCAACATTTAATGAACCACGGCGATCAGGCAAGGTACCATCATCCACCACCGTTACCCCACGTGAGGCAACGCGCTGACCAATGCGGCCGGCAAAAACACTGGATCCCTTGCGATTGAAGTCGCCCTCAAGCCCGTGCCCCACAGCCTCGTGCAACAGGATGCCGGGCCATCCGGAACCCAGGACAACAGTCATTTGTCCGGCGGGCGCCGGCCGAGCTTCGAGGTTGACCCGAGCTTCGTGAACCGCGCGTTGCACATAGCCACGCAAAATATCATCTGTGAAATACGCCAGGCCGGTGCGGCCGCCGCCCCCACCATGGCCCATTTCCCGCCGGCCTTTACGCTCGGCGATCACGGTGACAGACAAGCGCACCAGTGGCCGGACGTCAGCAACCAGGCGCCCATCGCTGCCTGCCACCAGAATCACATCGTATTCGGCCGCCAGGCCTGCCATCACCTGAATGATTTCGGGATCTGCCGCCCGGGCCATGGCTTCGACACGCCCCAGCAGTGCAACCTTATCTGCCGCAGAGAGAGACTCGACAGGGTTGACAGCTGGATAGAGGTGATGCGGCGTCTCTGGCCCCGCAGACACCTTTTGCCGGCCGGCACCTTGGCGCGCAATGGTGCGCACCGCCTGCGCGGAGGAAATCAGCGCCTCGGGAGACAGGCTGTCAGAATAGGCAAAGGCGGTTTTTTCGCCGCTGATTGCCCTGACCCCAACGCCCTGGTCGATCGAGAAGCTGCCAGTCTTGACGATGCCTTCTTCAAGGCTCCAGCCCTCGGAGCAGCTGTACTGAAAATACAGGTCGGAATAATCAACCCGATGTGTATGGATTTCTGACAGCGCACGAGCCAGGTGCGACTCATCCAGGCCCCAAGGCTCCAGCAACAAGCTACGCGCTGTATTAAGCGCATCCAAACCGGGTTCAAACAATTTCATCTGATGCGATCCATGTAAACAATCTGACACTATTTATTTGGCTATTACAGCACACGGTGACGCAATGCCGGCAAAGATTGCCGGACGGACTCGATCCGTGAAAAATCAAGCGTGCCCGCAGCCAGCCCCGGGCCTTCAGGCAAGCAGGCAAGCACTTCGCCCCAGGGATCAATCAGCATCGAATGGCCCCAGGTGCGTCGGCCGTTTTCGTGATGCCCTCCCTGGGCACTGGCCAACACATAGCACTGGTTTTCGATGGCCCGCGCACGAAGCAGGATTTCCCAGTGTACCGAACCTGTTGTCCAGGTAAAAGCGGCTGGTAACACCATCAGGCGGACATCCCCCTGAGAGCGAAAAAATTCTGGAAACCGAAGGTCGTAGCAAATCCCCAAGGACATTTTCCCCCAGGGCATATGCACCACTTGTGGGGGGTTGTCGCCCGGCCGAATGGAAATGGATTCATCGTAGGATTCGGAACCCTTGGTGAAACCAAACAAGTGGATCTTGTCGTAGCGCGCCATCTGTTTGCCATCCGGGCCAAACACCAGGCAAGCGTTGTAAATACGATCCGGGTCTGGACTATGCAGGGGCAAAGAGCCTCCAACCAGCCAGATTCTGTGCTGCCTGGCTTGTGAGGCCAGAAACGCCTGAATAGGCCCTTCTCCCGGCTGCTCGGCCAGGGCCAGCTTGTCTGCATCATGGCGGCCCATGAAACAAAAATACTCGGGCAACACAAGCAAGCGCGCGCCATTTTCCGCACCCTGTGCAATCCAGCGGGCGGCCTGTTCGAGATTATCATCAACCGATAAACCAGAGACCATTTGCACGGCAGCAACTGGAAACAGAGATTCCCGCATATCAAAACCTTATGGATAAAATATCGCAACTAAATATCTGAAACAAAATCAAATAAGCAGTCAGGTAGTCAGACGGATAAAAACCATATTAAAATCGGTCAAGGCCCGACGTTAATACAAAAGGTCTTTATCTATTGTCAGATCATACTTCCACCTATTTAGTTCCCGGAGCATTCCATGGCCCGTTCCAGCTACGCAACACAAAAAACCAGGCTCGAGAAAGAAAAAGCCAAAATCGAAAAACAACTGCAGTCACTGCAGGCCAAGCAACGCAAACCGGTTATCACCTCGATTGTGCGGTCTATGCGCGATTATGGCATTACGCCCGAAGAAATCCTGGCTGCCTTCGACCGCAAAAAAACCAGCAAACCCACCACCAGCGCTCCCCGCAAGCCAGCCGCCAGCGCCAAACGCGTTGTACCACCCAAATACCGCCACCCTGAAACCCACGCCGAATGGACCGGGCGCGGGAAACCACCTCGTTGGGTCTCAGACGCGGAAGCAGCCGGCACTCCACGCGAAGCCTTTCTGATCAAACCTGCTGCTTAATATAAATAAAAGGCAGGTCTTCCGCGGCGCTATTTATGGCAGCGGGTACTTTACCCGCACCACCTGGCCATTGCGCCCCGGAAACTGATCAAACACCGCACGGGCCAGATAAGGCATCACTGCACCCAGCTGACTGTCCCTGGCCGATGTCACAGCCGTGGCACGGTAAACCTCCTGGCCCTGCTTCGACTGATCGTCGATACGCACCATCAGGTGCACACGGTTTACTTCAACAGGAACCGTTTCAATCACAGGACCCGGCCCCCAGCCACCCCAGTGCCGGTGGTATCCAAAACCGCCGCCAAAGGCACCAGAAAAATATGGATCCACCATTTGCTGGCGCCATTCGGTGGTTTGCTCGCTGCCGTATTCGATATGCACAATAAAGCGGGCCTGCTTTTGTGATGGTGCCTCGACCAAGCCGGTTGGGCCGAGGGCTGCACGCACGGCATCCGAAAACGTCTGAAATTGCAGATTATTTTGCTGCGCCGCATCAGGCTGCACCCAGTACCGCGCCCCTTGCGTCTGATCGGGCCACTGCTGGTAACGCGTAAGCTGAGCGGAAAATACGCTGGCACAACCACCCAGCATCAAGACGATGCTGATCATGGCCAATTTCAACCGTGCAGAAAATACAAACATCAAACACCTTGTTCCGGCATATAACACTGACATCATAGACTCGGCCTTACGGCTTCGAAAGCAGGGTTTTGCACAGTGATACAAGCAGACATGTTCGGCCAGAAGTCTGTCATGGCCCGTTTGGAGAACTACAATATGGCTTTAAAAGCTTGACGGAAATTACCATGCGCACTGATACGGCCCAGACGATCTATCGCCAGGATTACCGCCCTTATCCTTATCGTCTGTCACAGGTCCGGCTCGAGTTCGATCTGGCTGCTGACTCTACCCGGGTCCATTCCGTTTTACGCCTTCAGGCCACCGATAATACCCCGGCCGGCACACCCCTCATCCTGGACGGTGAGGATCTGACGCTGATCCAGGTACTGATCGACGATCAGGTATTGGACGCCTCACAGTATCAGCTGACCGATACCACACTGCAACTGACGCCTCCCTCACACAACGGTGAGTTCACTCTCGAAATCATCAGCGACTGCAACCCCACCCAAAATACCACCCTGATGGGGCTGTATGTATCAGGCGACAAGCTGTTCACACAATGCGAAGCGCAAGGATTTCGCCGCATCACCTGGTTCCCGGATCGCCCGGACGTCATGGCCATCTACGAGGTGGTTTTGCGGGCCAACCCAACCCAGTATCCAACCCTGCTTTCCAATGGCAACCTGATCGAACAAAGCACCCTGCCAGATGGCCGCCATCAGACGCTTTGGCGCGACCCACATCCCAAGCCCTGCTATCTGTTTGCACTCGTAGCGGGCGACTTCGATTGCATTGAACGTACCGAAACCACCCGCAGTGGCCGGTCGGTGCTGCTACAGGTGTACAGCGACCGTGGCTGCAAGGATCAGACACACTGGGCACTCGACTGCCTGGCACGGGCCCTGCACTGGGACGAAACGCGCTTTGGGCTCGAGCTCGATCTGGATCGCTTTATGGTCGTGGCGGCGCGTGACTTCAACATGGGCGCCATGGAAAACAAGGGCCTCAACGTATTCAATGCAGCCTATGTGCTGGCCGACCCAGCAAGTGCCACGGACAGCACCTATCGGCGCATCGAAGACGTGATCGGCCACGAATACTTCCACAACTGGACAGGCAACCGCGTCACATGCCGCGACTGGTTCCAGCTGTCACTCAAAGAAGGCCTCACGGTGTTTCGCGAGCAGGAGTTTTCGGCCGATATGCTGGCCAGCGGCCTGCCCCAGGCCGAGGCGGCCAGCGCCCGGGCCGTAAAACGGATCGACGACGTACACGTCCTGCGCATGATGCAGTTCCCCGAGGACGCGGGCCCCATGGCCCACTCGATCCGGCCTGACAGCTATCAGGAAATCGGTAATTTCTATACAGCTACCGTGTACGAAAAAGGTGCTGAAGTCATCCGCATGCAGCACACACTGCTGGGCGAAGCAGGCTTTCAGGAAGGAATGGCCGAATATTTTCGGCGCCACGACGGGCAGGCAGTCACCTGCGACGACTTCGTCAACGCCACCGAATCCATCTACAGTCAACGTTTCCCGGGGCAAGACTTCAGCATCTTCCGTCGCTGGTATCAACAGGCAGGCACCCCACGGCTCTACATCGAGCAGCACTACGACGCCTCTGCCCAATCGCTGCAGATCACTCTCAGCCAACAATGCGGCCCAGTTGGCCTGGAAGCCCGGCAGGTTCCGGTGGCCAAAAAGCCCCCACTGCATATCCCCGTGGCCATTGGCCTGCTGGATGGCAACGGCCAGCCGCAGCCGATTTCCTGGCAAGGAAAAACCATGGATACGCTGGTGCTTCAATTGACACAGGCCAAACAGAGCTGGAGGCTCGAAGGTGTCAAGCGGCCCCCGGTGCTGTCCCTGCTCAGAGGCTTTTCTGCGCCAGTGATCATCGCCTCGGCACGCAAGGCTGAAGACCTCGCCTTGCTGGCACGCACCGACACCGATCCCTTTGCCCGCTGGGATGCTACCCAGGAAACCGCCCTACGCCATCTTCTGGCAGGTGTCGAAGCCCGGCAATCACAAAAACCAGCCCCCGATATGGCGCCCATGCTGGCCCTCTGGCAAACCGCCCTAGAAGACCAAACCCTCTCCCCGGCCTACCGGGCACGACTCCTGGGCCTCCCTGCCCTACGCGAACTTATCGAGCGTAGCCAGCCCCAGGATCCACAAGCGGCGTTTCGTGTCTGGCGTGCCACGCAAGCTGCGCTGGGCGCACAGCTTGCCACACATTGGCGCAACCTATACGCGGCCATGGCGGATGATGGCCGTCCATATTCTCCCGACCCAGTCTCTGCGGGCCGGCGCTCACTACGCAATCTGGCACTGAGCTATCTGCTGGCCGGCCAAGTGTCCCAAGCAGCCGAGACAGCCCGGCAGCAATACGCACAAGCCAAAAACATGACCGAAAGCCTCGGGGCACTCAATGCCCTGCTGCAGCAGTCGCCACAGGCATGCACCGATCTTCTGCAGGATTTCCACACACGCTGGCAGCATGATCCCCTGGTACTGGACAACTGGTTTGGTATTCAGGCCAGCGCCCCGGCCAATGGCGCTGCTCAGATCCGGGCGCTGATGGCATTGCCCGATTTCACCCTGCGCACGCCCAACCGGGCCCGGGCTGTGATTTTCCGCTTTGTGATAGATAATCCTGCCCAATTGCACACACCAGAAGGCTACGACTTCTGGGCAGAACAAGTCTTGGCGCTTAACAGAATCAACCCTGAGGTTGCCGCCCGCCTGGCACGGGCCTTCGACCAATGGGCACGGTTTGAGCCCACTTGCCGCGAGGGCATGCAGGCAGCCCTGCAACGCGTGCGCTCCGCGCCGGGCCTATCGCGCAATGTGTCTGAAATCATTTCCAAAGCACTTGATGCCTGACCGCTATTCCATTTTTTTGGGGGAACACCTTGAAATTTAAAACACTGACGCAGTATCTGGTTGAACAGCAACGCGAACACAAAGCGGTCTCTCCTGAAGTCCGTCTGTTGATTGAAACCGTGTCACGCGCCTGCAAAGCCATTGGCCACGCGGTCAGCAAAGGAGCACTGGGCGGGGTACTTGGCAGCCAGGGCACTGAAAACGTCCAGGGAGAAATTCAGAAAAAACTGGATGTGCTATCCAACGAAATCTTGCTGGAAGCCAACGAATGGGGCGGCAATCTGGCAGCGATGGCTTCTGAAGAAATGAAAACCATCCACCGCATTCCCAATCATTACCCCAAGGGCCAGAACCTGCTGTTGTTTGATCCCCTGGATGGTTCGTCCAATATTGATGTCAATGTATCGATCGGCACAATTTTCTCTGTGTTGCAGGCACCGGCCGAGGCGGCTGGCCGGGAAGTAACCGAGGCAGACTTCTTACAACCCGGCACACGCCAGGTAGCCGCAGGTTACGCCATTTACGGGCCGCAAACCATGCTGGTGCTAACCGTCGGTGCGGGGGTCATGGGCTTTACACTGGATCGCGAAATGGGCTCCTGGCTGCTTACCCACGAGAACATCCGGATTCCCGACACAACGGCAGAATTTGCCATCAACATGTCCAATATGCGTCACTGGGAAGCGCCGGTAAAGCGCTACATCGAAGAATGCCTGCAGGGTGAGACTGGCCCTCTGGGCAAAAATTACAATACGCGATGGATTGCATCCATGGTGGCTGATGTCCACCGGATCCTGAGCCGTGGGGGGGTTTTCCTGTACCCCCGTGATGCCCGGCCTTCAGGCGGCAAGGGCAAGCTACGCCTGATGTACGAAGCCAACCCCATGAGCTTTCTGGTGGAACAAGCCGGCGGTTGTGCAGTGGATGGCGAAAACCGTATCCTGGACGTCCAACCCGAGGGCATCCACCAGCGGATCGGCGTTATTCTGGGATCCCGTGAAGAAGTCGAACGCGTCCAGCGTTACCACACGGCAAAATAAACGTCCCCGCAAAACGCCCCGATGTGCGGTTGCCTGCACACTGGGGCGTCTTGTTCTGTGTCTGATCCCAGGATCAATCTAGGGTAAGTACCGTCGCGCCTGTCGTCTGGCGCGATTTCAGGGCTTCGTGCGCCAGGCCGGCATCTTTCAGCGCGAAGCGCTGGCCAATCACGATATCCAGCTTGCCGGCAGTCACAAGCTCGAAGACATCGGCTGCCGCTGCCTGCATGGCTTGAGCAGTGGCTGTATAGGCAGAAACCATCGGCCGCGTGACGTACAAAGAACCTTTTTTGGCCAGGATTGCCAGATTGACCCCCTCGACGGGGCCGGAGGCATTGCCAAAACTGACCATCATCCCGCGAGGCTGCAGGCAATCCAGGGACATCTCCCAGGTGGCCTTGCCCACGCCGTCGTAGACCACAGGCACTTTTTGGCCATCTGTGAGCTCGAGCACACGGGCCGGCACGTCTTCTTTGGTGTAGTCGATGACCTCCGAGGCCCCATAACGACGTGCCAGGGCGGCTTTCTCGGGGGACGATGTGGTGCCGATCAGACGCACCCCCAGGGCGCGTGCCCACTGGCAGGCAATCAGGCCAACACCGCCTGCGGCAGCATGAAACAGGATGGTCTCATTACCCTTGAGGCGGTACGTCTGGCGAAACAGATACTGGACAGTAAGCCCCTTGAGCATCAGGGCGGCTGCCTGCTCGAAGCTGACTGAATCCGGAATGGCGACTACTTTGTCGCCCGGGACATTACGCAAGGTGGAATAGGCGCCCAGAGGCCCTTGCCCATAGGCGACACGATCACCTGCCTTGACGTGCGTCACACCTTCGCCCACTGCCTCAACCACGCCAGAGCCCTCAAAGCCCAAACCATGCGGCAAGGGATTTGGGTACAGCCCCGTGCGACAATAGATGTCGATAAAGTTCAGGCCTACGGCCTTTTGGCGAATCTGCACTTCTCCTGCAGCAGGCGCAGGCACATCCACCTGCACCATCTGCAAAACCTCAGGCCCACCATGTTTCTCAATCTGAATGATCTGCGCCTTGCTCACTGTATGTTCCTCCGCCCGGCTGGGCTTTATATCGCTTAACGCAAAAAGACTAGCATGAATTCCCGTCAAGCTCAGGTTGCCATTCATATCACCGCAGTATTGTTTGGACTCACGGGCATCTTTGGCGAACTCATCCAGGGCAGTGCCACTCTGATCACAGCAGGGCGTGCCGCCTTTGCAACGGTTACATTGCTGCTCTTCATCGGCCACGCCGGGCACCGCATCCAGTGGCCTGCCCGCTCGGCATGGGGTGCACTGATTCTGGCCGGCACCCTGCTTGCCATCCACTGGGCCACTTTTTTTGTGGCCGTCAAGATTGGCGGCATTGCCATCGCAACCCTTGGGTTTGCCAGCTTCCCGGCCTTCATCACTCTACTTGAAGGCTTTCTGTTTCACGAACGCACCCGCCCCTCCGAGTGGCTGGTGGTGATTCTGGTCACGCTGGGCTTGGTGCTGGTGACGCCGTCCTTCAATTTTCAGGATAAGGCCACAACCGGGCTGGCCTGGGCAGTACTCTCGGGACTGACCTTTGCGCTGTTTACACTGGCCAATCGCAAGGCCGTCACGGGCATGTCAGGGCGTGAGCTGGCCTGCTGGGAAAATGCGGTGGTGGCTGCCCTCACCTTGCCCTGGTGCTTTACCGAATTCGCTGCCCTGCGCTCCATCGACTGGCTCTGGGTGTTTATGCTGGGTGTCTTCTGCACAGCACTCTCGCATTCTTTGCTGGTTTCAAGCCTGGCAAAGCTGAAGGCTCGCACCGCCGGTATTGTCATCGCCCTCGAGCCCGTCTATGCCATCTTGTTTGCCGCCATCCTGTTTGCCCAGTATCCCTCTATGCGCGCCCTCCTCGGCGGTGCGCTGATTGTGGGTGCAATCGTATGGTCGGGGCTGCAACGGCCCAACGCTAAAACGGGTACCGGAGACTGAACCGCCCCAAGGCGTTAAAATCAAGGATTCTTTGTTTTATCCAAATTGAAACACTATGGCCGGACACAGCAAATGGGCAAATATCCAGCACCGCAAAGGGCGTCAAGACGCCAAACGCGGCAAGCTCTGGACAAAAATCATCCGTGAAATCACTGTCGCCGCCCGTGCGGGCGGCGCCGATCCGGATGCCAACCCAGGCCTGCGCCTGGCCTGGGACAAGGCCACTGCAGCCAATATGCCCAAAGACAATATTCTTCGGGCAATCCAGCGGGGTGCTGGCGGGGCGGATGACGCCAACTACGAAGAAATCCGCTACGAAGGCTACGGCATCGGCGGCGCAGCGCTCATCATCGACTGCATGACGGACAACCGCCAACGAACCGTCTCCGAAGTACGTCATACGCTCAGCAAGCACGGCGGCAATCTGGGCCAGGACGGCAGCGTTGTTTTCATGTTCAAACATTGTGGCCAATTCATTTTTGCTCCTGGCACCTCCGAAGAAGCCGTCATGGAAGTCGGCCTAGAAAACGGTGCAGACGACGTCCAGACCGACGAAGAAGGGGTGATTGAAGTCACCTGCGAGCCTACCGATTACACCACCCTGAAGCAAGCCTTCGACGCGGCCGGCCTGACCGCCGAAATCCACGGCGTCATCATGAAGGCAGAATCCAAGGTACAGCTGGCCGGAGACGACGCCGAGCGCATGCAAAAAATTATCGACCTCCTCGAAGACCTGGACGACGTCCAGGAGGTCTATACAACTGCCGTCATGGACGACGAATGAAACTATTGCTGATCGGCTCAGGCGGCCGCGAACACGCTCTGGCCTGGCGCCTGGCCCAGTCACCCCGGGTGCAAAAGATCTACATCGCACCCGGCAATGGCGGCACCGAAAACGCACCTATACTTGAAAACCTGCCCTTGCAGGATTTTGACGCGCTTATCGCCTTTGCCCAGGCCGAGAAAATCGCCTTTACCGTGGTTGGCCCGGAAGCACCGCTGGCCGCTGGTATCGTCGATGCGTTTCGCGCAGCGGGTCTGCGCATTTTCGGGCCCAGCCAGGCGGCTGCCCAGCTCGAAAGTTCCAAGGATTACGCCAAAGCGTTCATGCAACGTCACGGCATCCCTACTGCAGCCTATCAAACCTTTACCGATGCACAGGCAGCCAAGGCCTACGTACAAGCCCAGGGTGCACCCATCGTCATCAAGGCCGACGGCCTGGCCGCCGGCAAAGGCGTGGTGGTGGCCCAATCCACGCCTGAAGCCTTGCAGGCCATCGACCACATGCTCGGGCAAGAAGGTGCCTTCGGCGAGGCCGGCGCACGGGTTGTCATCGAAGACTTCCTCGAAGGTGAAGAAGCCAGCTTTATCGTGATGTGCGACGGACACCATGTCTTACCCCTGGCCACCAGCCAGGATCACAAGCGCCTGCTGGATGGCGATGCAGGCCCCAATACAGGCGGCATGGGTGCATACTCACCTGCGCCACTGATCAGCCCTGCCCTGCACAACCGCATCATGCGCGAAGTCATCCAGCCTGCTGTTCTGGGCATGGCTCGCGACGGCATTCCATACACGGGCTTTTTATATGCCGGCCTGATGATCGGTCCCGGGCCCGATGCCACCCGGCCACTCAAGGTGCTCGAGTTCAACTGCCGCATGGGCGACCCCGAAACCCAACCCATCATGCTGCGCCTCAAAAGTGACTTCACCGAGATCCTCGAGCACGCGATCAACGGCACGCTCGACCAGGCGGACCCACAATGGGATCGCCGGACAGCGGTTGGCGTGGTGCTGGCTGCAGCGGGCTACCCGGACGCTCCCCGAAAAGGAGACGCCATCACCAGCCTGGCACCAGATACAGACAGCTGCGTGACGTTTCATGCGGGCACCACACGCCAAACAGGCCAACTCAGCACCAATGGCGGGCGGGTACTGTGTGTCACCGCTCTGGGCGATTCCATTCGCAGGGCCCAACAGGCCGCATACGATGCCGTCAACCAAACCCTGTTTGAGGGTCGGCAATTTCGGCGCGACATTGGTTGGCGAGCACTGAACCTCACTAAAAGCACCCTGGATACCTGAAGCGGAGGCTTACTGATGCATGTTCCCATCGAGGCTGCGCACAACGCATTCTCCCACTTGCAAGACCAGATCGTCCAAGCACTCGAAGCCCTGGAAGGTGCGCCTTTCGGGCACGATTCCTGGTCACGATCCGAAGGCGGCGGTGGATTAACCCGTTATATCGAAGGCGGCACTGTCTTCGAACGTGCGGGCGTTTTGTTCAGCCATGTCCAGGGACGCACCCTACCACCATCTGCCAGCGCCCATCGTCCCGAGCTTGCCGGGCGCAGCTGGGAAGCCATGGGGGTCTCCATGGTATTGCATCCACGCAACCCACACGTCCCGACGACACACCTCAACGTCCGCCTGTTTGTGGCGCACGGCACGGGTGGCGACCAGGACGTGTTCTGGTTTGGCGGTGGGCTGGATCTCACCCCGTATTACCCTGTCGAGGCAGACGCCCGGCACTTTCACCAAGTGTGCCACGACGCCGTAGCTCCTTTTGGTGCCGATAAATACCCCCGCTACAAGGCCTGGTGCGACGATTATTTTTTACTGCGCCACCGGCAAGAAACACGCGGAGTTGGCGGCCTGTTTTTCGACGACTTGAATCAACCTGATTTCGATACCTGCTTTGCGCTGACAAAGGCGGTCGGCCATTGCTTCATCCCCGCTTACGTGCCAATTGTGCAGGCACGCATGGACACCCCATACACCGATCGCGAACGCGCTTTTCAGGCATACCGCCGGGGTCGCTATGTCGAGTTCAATCTGGTCTACGACCGAGGAACACTGTTTGGG
The DNA here is from genome assembly GCF_040276085.1 of Castellaniella sp. FW104-7C03. Lineage (NCBI taxonomy): Bacteria > Pseudomonadati > Pseudomonadota > Betaproteobacteria > Burkholderiales > Alcaligenaceae > Castellaniella > Castellaniella sp. FW104-7C03. The sequence continues at coordinate 5,726 of NZ_JBELOK010000010.1, read as the reverse complement.
CTGCAATCAGGCGGACGAACCGAATCCATCTTGCTGTCCATGCCACCGATCGCCAACTGGCGCTACAACTGGACGCCAGAACCTGGCTCTCCCGAGGCAGCGCTATCTGATTATCTAAAACCCCGCACATGGCTGTAAAACCCCGGATTGGCCTGCTGGGCGGCAGTTTCGACCCCGTCCATCAGGCACACATCGCACTGGCCCAGGCAGCCTGGGAAACGCTTGACCTGCACACCGTGCAGCTATTACCGGCCGCCCGCCCGTGGCAACGCGGGCAACTGGGTGCAAGCGCGCAGCAACGCCTGGATATGCTTAAAATTGCATGTGCCGGCAACCCCCACCTGCAGGTCAATCCGATCGAACTCCAGCGCCCGGGTGCCACCTACACCATCGATACCCTGCAGGCCTTGCCAGAGGATGCAGACTACACCTGGATTCTAGGGGCTGATCAGCTGGCCAATTTTTGCACCTGGCACCGCTGGCGCGATATTCTGGCGTTGGTGCGCCTGGCTGTCGCACAACGCCCAGGCACTCAGGCATGCCCCCCTAAAGACCTGGCCCAGGCACTCAAGCCAGGTGGCTTGGTGCACATCCCGTTTCTACCTCAAAACATTGCCAGTACGGCCATCCGCCAGGCCCTTGCTGAGGGCAAACCACTCGGTACCATGATCGACATCCGCGTCCTCGATTACATTCGCGCCCACGGGCTCTATCAAACTTTGGGCAACACCCCGGATCCTTCTGAAAACTCATGAATCTGCAAAAACAACAACGTCTTGTCGTAGACGCCCTGGAAGACACCAAGGCACAGGACATCAAAGTATTCAACACCACCGGGCTGACCAGCCTGTTTGACCGCGTCATCGTCGCCAGCGGCACGTCCAACCGGCAAACCCGCGCAATGGCCAGCCACGTTGCCGAGCAAGCCAAGCGTGGCGGTCTGGAGGTCATTGCCACTGAAGGCGAAGAAACCGGCGAATGGGTGCTGATCGATCTGGGGGATATTGTGGTGCACTGCATGCAACCCGCCATCCGCAGCTACTACAACCTCGAAGAAATCTGGGGAGCCAAACCAGTCCGTGTAAGGCTGGCATCCTCCGGGCCTGCTCAGCCTTTCGCAGACATGGATGACGACATCGACGCATGAAATTGCGTATCGTGGCAGTGGGCACCCGGATGCCCGCCTGGGTACAGGATGCCTGGCAGGACTACGCCCGGCGCATGCCGCGCGATTGCCCGGTAGAGCTGCACGAGATCCGGCCAGAGCCACGCACACACGGAAAAACTGCAGCACAACTGATGCGGGCCGAGGCTCAGCGGATTGAATCCGCTCTGGGCCCCCATGTCTGGCGTGTGATTCTGGATGAGCACGCACGTGACACCACCACCCAGGATCTGGCCCATCACCTGGAAACCTGGCGGGCCAGCGGCCAGGATATTGCGTTTATTGTGGGTGGCCCAGACGGTCTGGATCCGGATCTCAAACACAGTGCGCGCCAGGCACTGCGCCTATCTTCACTGACATTACCTCACCCCATGGTCCGGGTACTATTGGCCGAACAGCTCTACCGGGCATGGAGCATCCTGGCCAATCACCCCTACCACCGCGAGTAAGCGGCCGGCCGAGGCCAACACCGATTGCAGTATCCTTGTGGCATATCGTCCGATTGCCAACCCTGCTGTCCAACTGTCCTGGCCGGCGCATTCACGGAGCCGCCCGATGACCGCTCGTCGCAGAACAAAAATTGTTGCTACCCTGGGCCCTTCCACATCCTCGCCAGAGCGTATCGAGGCGCTTATCCTGGCAGGCCTTGACGTTGCGCGATTGAATTTCTCGCATGGCATCGCCGACGATCACCGGGCGCGCGTATCCCTCGTCAGGGAAATCGCGCAACGTCATGGCCGCCATGTGGCCATCATGGGCGACCTCCAGGGGCCAAAGATCCGCATTGGCCGCTTTACCGACACCGCCATCCAGCTACAGGCCGGAGACACCTTTACCTTGTCTACCCAACACCCACTGGATGCTGGCACAACCGCGATTGTCGGCATCGAATACCCACCCTTGGTTCAGGATTGTGCCGCCGGCGACGAGCTGTTGCTGGACGATGGCCGAGTCATCCTGCGAGTGGAGTCGGTGGATTCCTCTGCCGTACATACCGTGGTGATTGTGGGAGGCCCACTGTCCAACAACAAGGGCATCAACCGACGCGGAGGTGGCATTTCAGCGCCCAGTCTCACTGAAAAAGACCATCAGGACATCTTGCTGGCCGCTGAACTCGAAGTAGACTATGTCGCCGTCTCATTTCCACGATCCGGCGCGGATATCGAACAGGCCCGAGCCCTGATGCAGCAGACAGGCAGCCAAGCCTGGATCATCGCCAAGATCGAGCGTGCTGAAGCCGTGGATGATGACTCAACCCTTGACGATCTGATCCGCGCCAGCGACGGGGTGATGGTGGCCCGTGGCGATCTTGGGGTTGAAATCGGTGACGCCCGCCTGGCGGGGATTCAGAAGCGCATCATTCGGCACGCCCGCACCCTGAACAAGCTGGTCATCACCGCCACACAAATGATGGAATCAATGATCACCAGCCCTATTCCCACCCGGGCAGAGGTCTCGGATGTCGCCAATGCTGTACTGGACTACACCGATGCCGTGATGCTGTCTGCCGAATCGGCCTCGGGCCAATATCCGGTTGAGGCGGTTGAGGCCATGGCGCGCATCTGCCTGGGTGCCGAACAAGAGCCCAACAGTATTCAGTCGCATCACCGCCTGGGCGAAACATTTACCCGCTGCGACGAAACCATCGCCCTGGCCAGCATGTATGCGGCAAATCATTTTCCGGGGGTAAAAGCGATCATCAGCCTGACTGAAAGCGGACACACCCCGCTGATCATGTCGAGAATCCGCTCTGGTGTGCCGATTTACTGCTACACCCGTCATGTGGCCACCCAACGTAGGGCAGCTTTATTTAGGGGGGTCTATACCGTGCCTTTCGATGCCGCTGCCCTGCCCCCTGCAGAAGTCAGCCAGGCAGCCATCGATATTTTGCGCCAGCAGGGCCTGTTAAAGGCCGGCGACTGGATCATCCTGACAAAAGGTGATTTTTACAGCAACAGCGGTGGCACCAACGGCTTGAAAATATTGCGGGTGCACTAAGTGTCAGTGCCTTTTATATTGCTGGCCTCAGCCAGCCCCAGACGCCACGAGATCCTCACGCAGCTGGATATTCCCCATGGCGTCCTGCACGTTCCTCCCCCGCCTGGCGAAGACGAACCCATCCTGCCCAATGAAGCCCCGGACGACTACGTACAACGTACCGCCTTGAATAAAGCGCACCAGGCAACCCAGTGGCTGGGGTCTGGGGGGCAACCAGACAACATCCCGGCTCATTGGCCGAAAAACTGGCGACAGGCGCCTGTTTTATGCGCAGACACCACGGTGATTCTGGACGACACCATTCTTGGCAAACCAGGCAGCCCTGCAGAAGCAGCCAGAATGCTGACTCAGCTATCGGGGAGCCGGCACCGGGTGCACACGGCCATTGTGCTGTCGTTTCAAGGCCGTATCCGTACTGCCAGCCAGATCAGCGAGGTTCAGTTTCAGGTACTGAGCCCGGTGGAGATCGAAACCTACTGTGCCACAGGCGAACCCATGGGCAAAGCCGGTGCATACGCAATCCAGGGCCGCGCAGCTGGCTTTGTGTGCCACCTTTCAGGCAGCCACAGCGGCGTCATGGGCCTGCCTGCCCACGAAACATTGCAATTGCTTAAGGGGCTTCGAACCTCTGCTTCTTAAACCTGCAGACGGTATTTTTCAAAAAAAGAAGCATCGCAGCCTGCACCTGAGGCACAGGCCGGGACAAGGTTACTCAGCGTATTCAATAGCAGTATGGCTGCTGCCTAATGGCCCGACATCCAGCTGAAAACGTGCCAAGGCTGCACGCAGCCTGCTCATGCCCGAGGTTTGCTCGGCAATAGCCTGCGCGGTGTCCTCCGCCTGGAGGGCGCTCTGGGCACCCATGGATTCCAGTGCACGGGCTGCTTGGGCAGTTTCGTGAATCGCCTGAGCTTGCTGGTTTGTTGCATCTGTCACGGCGTCCATGATCTCACGGCTGCGTTGCGTTGCCTCGACTACGTTGCTCATAGCCTGTTGCGCAGCCACCGCGAGTTGCTGTCCCTGGCGGCTATTACTGATAGCCTGGGTAATGGTGGCGTGCACGGTGTCCGCCGCATGGCGGATACCCTGCGCAAGCGACCGAATTTCAGCGGCAACGATTGCAAACCCCCGCCCATGTGGCCCCGCGTGGGCGGCTTCAACAGCAGCATTAAGGGCCAGCAAGTTGGCCTGAAAGGTAATTTTCTCGATTTGGCGAGTGGCTGTCTCGACACGTATCCCATCTTCGGTAATCTCCGACATGGCCCGGGCCAGGTGGGCCACACTTTCCGAGCCGGCGTGGGATTGCTCATCACTGCGCTCGCTCAAACGCCGTGCCTCCAGCGCCCGGTCGTGGTTCTGCTGAACGGCTTCATCGAGATAATGCATGGCCGCCGATACCTGGCCAGCCATCTGACGCTGGGTATGGCTGTTGTTCAAGGCAGTACCCTGGCTGCTGACCAGAAGGCCCGCACTGACATCAACCCTCGAAAAATGATCGGCCACCTCGCAAAGCGTTTCATTCAGATCCGTACGGACGCTTTCCAGGGCCGCCATCATCCGGCCCATTTCGTCACGCCCAACCTGTTTGATACCGACAGTAAGATTGCCCGCAGAAAGATGATCGGCCAGCACCAGCCCCTGATCCAAAGGACGCTTGATGGATCGATACAGGCTGCGCAGTGCCATCGCACTCAGCAATAATAGCGCCAGGACGGCGGCAATCGCCGTATACCCCGCGGATCGCCCATCTGCAGCTGCAATATCCACGCGCTGCGCCATCCGTTGCGCCTGCAAGGCATCAAAGTGCTGAATGAGTGTCCGAATGGCGGCTTCGGTATCCGTATACTGCTGACTGAAAATCAGGGCCTTGGCCAGCATGGCGTTGGGCAATGCAATTTTGATACCCCCCTGGCCATCGTCCAGTTGCCCCTTGGCAGTATTCATGGCCTCGCGCTGAATACGGGCAAGCGCAATGAGCTGGGCGTGCGCATCCTGGATAAGCGCCATCTCTTGCTTGTTGAACCCGGCGCTTTGGAAACGCTCCAACGCGCTGGCCTGGATGCCTGCCACATCCGCTGCCTGCCCAGTCAGGATGGCGAGATCATGTTGATAACGCTGTTCGAATTCAGGTTGTTCGCTGGCCACAAATGCCATGGTATTGCGGGTCAACGCGTCGAGAGCCGCCTGGTATCGCGTGGCCAGCTGGGTGGCATGAGAACGGGCCGCTTCTGTTTGACGCAGCGTGTCGGTTGCACGCAGCAGATGCAATACAGCACCCAGCACCAAAAGCGTACAGAGTGCAAGCAATGAAAGATACAAAATAAATCGGCTTTTCAGTGTCAACGCATGCCGCATGCAAAAATCCCCTCGCAGAAGCCTGGGCCACATGGCCCAGGCACTGGGAGGGGATTATGAGGGTGCCATATGACACCCTTATGTCAACAGCGAACGCTTAGCCAAACAAGCCTGGCAGCCAGAGGGTGACGATAGGCACGTAGGTGATGAACACCAGGTAGATGAGCAGCAGCATCAACCAGGGCACTGCAGCCTTGATGACCTGGCC